>NZ_RZST01000168.1:0-12391 GCF_003997575.1 Mesorhizobium sp. M1A.F.Ca.IN.022.07.1.1 | reverse complement strand
TCATCAACAAGGCGGCCGCCATCGGCGGCGGCGTCATTGGCGCCGGCTGGGTGGCGCGCCTGCTCTTGAACGGCATCGATGTTTCGATCTTCGATCCCGATCCCGAGGCGTCGCGCAAAGTCGGCGAGGTGATGAAGGGCGCACGCCGCGCCTACAAGCAGATGCTGCCCGACGGCCTGCCCAAAGAAGGCAAGCTCACCTTCGCCAAGACGATCGGCGACGCAGTGGCGGATGCCGATTTCATCCAGGAGAGCGTGCCGGAGCGGCTCGACCTCAAGCACAAAGTGCTGGCCGAGATCGACGCCCATGCGCCGGCCAACGCCATAATCGGCTCCTCCACCTCCGGCATCAAGCCGACCGACATGCAGGTGGCGATGAAGAAGCACCCGGAGCGGCTGGTCGTCGGGCACCCGTTCAACCCGGTCTATCTTCTGCCTCTGGTCGAGATCGTCGGCGGCCAGCAGACTTTTCCCGAGGCGATCGAGGTCGCCAAGGAGATCTACGCCTCGATCGGCATGAAGCCGGTGGTGGTGCGCAAGGAGATCGAGGCCTTCGTCGGCGATCGCCTCCTGGAGGCCGCGTGGCGCGAGGCGCTGTGGCTGGTCAAGGACGGCATCTGCACCGTCGAGGAACTCGACGACATCATGCGCTATTCCTTTGGCCTGCGCTGGGCTCAAATGGGAATGTTCCAGGTCTACCGCGTCGCCGGCGGCGAAGCCGGCATGCGCCACTTCATGGCGCAGTTCGGACCTTGCCTGAAATGGCCGTGGACCAAGCTGATGGACGTGCCGGAGTTCAACGACGAGCTGGTCGACCTGATCGCCACGCAGTCGGACGAGCAGGCAAACGGCCTCTCGATCCGCGAGCTTGAAAAGATCCGTGACGACAATCTGGTCGCCATCATGGATGCGCTGTCGAAGCAGAACAAGGGCAAGGGCTGGGGCGCCGGCGCGCTTCACAAGGACTATACCAGGCAGTTGGCCAAGCTGGCGGCGAAGCCGGCCGCCAAGGCAGGCGACAAAGCAAAGGCCGCCAAGCCGGCGAAGAAGATGGCGAAGCCCGCAAAGGCCGAGAAGCCCGCAAAGGCCTACAAGGCGAAAACAAGCAAGAAGAAGGGCTGAGGCGATGCATTTCGGTCTTTCGGAAGAACAAAAACTGATCGTCGAGACGACGCGTGCCTTTGTCGAGAACGAGCTTTACCCGCATGAGCGCGAGGTGGAACGCACCGGCGAACTGCGCCGCGAGCTGATCGACGAATTGAAGGCGAAGGCGATCGCGGCCGGGCTCTACGCCGCCAACATGCCGGCCGATGTCGGCGGCGCCGGCCTCGATACGGTGAGCTGGCTGCTCTACGAGAAGGAACTTGGCCGCGCCAATTACGCGCTGCACTGGACCTGCGTGGCGCGCCCGTCCAACATCCTGCTCGCCGGCACGCCGGAGCAGCGTGAAAAATATCTCTTCCCCTGCATCCGCGGCGAAAAGTGGGACTGCCTGGCGATGACCGAGCCCGGCGCCGGCTCCGACCTGCGCGGCATGAAGGCGACCGCGGTCCAGGACGGCTCGGACTGGGTGCTCAACGGCACCAAGCACTTCATCAGCCACGCCGACATCGCCGACTTTGCCATCGTATTCATGGCTTCGGGCGAAGAGGATTCGCCGCGCGGCAAGCGCAAGAAGATCACCGCCTTCTTCGTCGACAAGGGCACCAAGGGTTTCACGGTGCGCGACGGCTACCGCAACGTCTCGCATCGCGGCTACACCAACTCGATCCTCGAATTCGACGACTGCCGGCTGCCGGCTTCCCAGGTGCTCGGCGAAGTGCACAAGGGCTTCGAGGTGGCGAATTCATGGCTCGGCGCCACGCGCCTGCAGGTCGGCGCCACCTGCCTCGGCCGCGCAGAGCGCGCGCTTTCGCATGCCATCGAATATGCCGCGCAGCGCCAGCAGTTCGGCCAGCAGATCGGCAAGTTCCAGGGTGTGTCGTTCAAGCTCGCCGATATGGCGACGGAGTTGAAGGCCGCTGACCTGATGGTGTTCGAAGCCGGCTGGAAGTACGATCAGGGCACCGTCACCGATCAGGACATGGCGATGGCCAAGCTGAAGGCTACCGAGATGCTGGCTTTCGTCGCCGACGAGGCGATCCAGATCCATGGCGGCATGGGGCTGATGGACGATCTGCCGCTGGAGCGCATCTGGCGCGACGCGCGCGTCGAGCGCATCTGGGAAGGCACTTCGGAGATTCAGCGACATATTATTTCGCGGGCGTTGCTGCGCCCGTTCGGGGCTTAGAGCATGATCCGCCAAAACCGGGATCCGGTTTTGGCAACGATCGTGCTCAACTGAAAAGATGACCATGCATAAACTCGAACGTCTCCTGCGCCCGAAATCGATCGCCGTGTTCGGCGGGGCGCAGGCCGCCGCCGTCGTCGCGCAATCAATCAAGATGGGCTTTGCCGGCGAAATCTGGCCGGTGCACCCGACTAAAGACGAGGTCGCAGGCCGCAAGGCCTACCGTTCCGTCGCCGACTTGCCCGGCGCGCCGGACGCCGCCTTTGTCGGGGTCAACCGGCATCTCACCATCGAAGTGGTCAAGGCATTGGCCGAGCGCGGCGCCGGCGGCGCCGTCTGCTTTGCCGCCGGCTTCCTCGAGACCGAGGCCTATGACGAGGACGGCGAGCGGCTGCAGGCCGAGCTGGTCGCCGCCGCGGGTGAGATGCCGATCATCGGCCCGAACTGCTATGGCCTGATCAACTATGCCGACGGCGCGCTTTTGTGGCCCGATCAGCATGGCGGGATCAGACTGGCCGAGGGCGGCAAGGGCGTCGCCATCATCACTCAGTCGTCCAACATCGCCATCAACATGACGATGCAGAAGCGCGGTCTGCCGATCGCGTTCCTGATGACGGCCGGCAACCAGGCGCAGACCGGCCTTTCCGAAATGGCGCTCGGTCTGATCGAGGACGAGCGCGTCACGTCGCTTGGCCTGCATATCGAGGCCTTCGATTCCGTGGCCGGCTTCGAGCGATTGGCGGCGAGAGCCCGCGAGCTGAAGAAGCCGATCATCGCCATGAAGGTCGGCCGCTCGGAACAGGCGCGGCAGGCGACGGTTTCCCATACCGCGTCGCTTGCCGGTTCGGATGCCGCCTCGGGCGCGTTCCTGAAGCGGCTGGGCATCGCGCGCGTCGATTCCATACCGGCCTTCATCGAGGCGTTGAAGCTCTTGCACATCACCGGGCCGCTGCCCGGCTACAGACTGTCGTCGATGAGCTGCTCGGGCGGCGAAGCCTCCGTGATGGCCGACAGCGCGGAAGGACGCTGGGTGTATTTCCCGACGCTAAGCGCCGAGCATCGCGCGCATGTCAAATCGACGCTCGGGCCGCTGGTCGCGGTCGCCAATCCGCTCGACTACCACACCTTCATCTGGAACAACGAGCCGGCGATGACGGCCACCTTCACTGCCATGGTGTCGGGCGGCTTCGACCTCAACATGCTGGTGCTCGACTTCCCGCGCCCCGACCGCTGCTCGGACACCGACTGGTGGGCGACGCTGCGTGCCTTCGAGGCGGCGCTGAAGACCAACAGGGCGCAGGGCGCGATCGTCTCCTCGCTGCCGGAAAACCTGCCGGAGGAATATACCGCCGGGCTGATGGCGCGCGGCATGGTGCCCTTGTTCGGCATTTCGGAAGCGATGGACGCCGCCCAGGCCGCCGCCTTCATCGGCTGGGCCTGGCGCGAGCCGCAGGCGCAGCCGGTCGACACCACGGCGGCGGGCGCTTCCGACGGCGACCACGTCACGCCGGACGAAGCCGAGGCCAAAGCGCGTCTGATCGAGGCCGGGCTGCCGGTGCCGAAGGGCGAGCGAGCCTCGAACGCGGTAGAGGCGGTGATTGCGTCCATGGCGCTTGGTTTCCCGGTGGCGCTGAAGACGCTCGGCGTGACGCACAAGTCGGAGGTCGGCGCCGTGCGGCTGAACCTCAAGGACGCCGAATCCGTCAGCAATGCCGCGCATGACCTGTTGCCGCTTGGCACCGGGCTCTATGCCGAGCGCATGGTGCGCGACGGCGTCGCCGAACTGATCGTCGGCTTCACCCGCGACCCGATGTTCGGCGCGGTGATGACGCTCGGCACCGGCGGCGTGCTGGTCGAGCTGCTGCGCGACAGCGTGACCCTGATGCTGCCGGCGACGCGCGACGACATCGAGGCGGCGCTGCGCGGCCTGAAGCTCTATCCGCTGCTGGAGGGCTATCGCGGCCGGCCCAAGGCCGACGTCCAGGCCGCCATCGACGCCATCGCCGGCATTGCCGACTTCGTGCAGAAGAATGAAGGCGAAATCGAAGAGCTCGACATCAACCCGCTGATCGTCTGCGCCGAAGGCAAGGGCGCCTGGATCGCCGACGCACTGCTGGTGCTTGGAGAAAAGAAGAATGGCTGACGTCATCACCACTCGCCGCGAAGGCACGATCCTGGAAGTCACGCTCGACCGGCCCAAGGCCAATGCCATCGACCTCAAGACCTCACGGCTGATGGGCGAGACGTTCAAGGCGTTCCGCGACGATCCCGGCTTGCGCGTCGCCATCGTCAAGACGGCCGGAGACAAGTTCTTCTGCGCCGGCTGGGACCTGAAGGCGGCTGCGGCCGGCGACGCGGTCGACGGCGACTACGGCGTCGGCGGCTTTGCCGGGCTGCAGGAACTGCGCGACTTGAACAAGCCGGTGATAGCTTGCGTCAACGGCATGGCGGTGGGCGGCGGCTTCGAGCTGGCGCTGTCCTGCGACCTGATCTACGCCTCTGACCATTCTTCCTTCGCGCTGCCCGAGATCCGCGCCGGCACGCTGGCCGACGCCGCGACGATCAAGCTGCCGAAACGCATTCCCTACCATATCGCCATGGACCTTCTCCTCACCGGCCGTTGGATGGATGTGGCGGAAGCGCATCGCTGGGGCCTGGTCAACGAGGTGCTGCCCAAGGAGAAGCTGGAGGACCGCGTCTGGGAAATCGCGCGGCTTTTGGCCAGCGGCCCGCCGCTGGTCTTCGCCGCGATCAAGGAGACGGCGCGCGTGGCCGAGGCGCTGACCTTCCAGGAGGCCATGAACAAGGTGACGCGCAGGCAACTGCCGACGGTCGATATCCTCTACGGCTCGGAGGACAATATGGAAGGCTTCCGCGCCTTTGCGGAGAAGCGCGATCCGGTGTGGAAGGGTAGATAGGCCGCAGACGATGGCGTTCCGTCACACCCCCCTCTGCCCTGCCGGGCATCTCCCCCGCAAGGGGGGAGATCGGATGTCACGGTCGCTTTCGCCAATTGCCAGCGTCGCAGGTGGATCGCCGGCGCCCAAGCTGCCAATCTCTCCCCCTGCGGGGGAGATGTCCGGCAGGACAGAGGGGGGTGCTCAGGCTCGACCTTCGCGATCGGCCCAAGCGCTATGACCGACTACAAGACCCTCATCGACGCCGAGACCTGGGCTTTCATCGAGAAGACCAATTCCTGTTACCCGCCCGACACGATCGACTACACGATCGCAGAGCAGCGGGCGATCTACGACCGGATGTGCCGCGAGTTCTTCGCCGGCTATCCGCAAGGCGTGACGGTCGAAACGACCGCCATCGCCACGCCGACCGCCAGCATCCCGATCCGCATCTATAGCAACGCGGAATCGAACAGCGCCGCAATGGTGCTCTATGTTCATGGCGGCGGATTCATCCTCGGCGGGCTGGACAGCCATGACGATGTCTGCGCCGAGCTGTGCGCCCGCACCGGCTACGAGGTGGTCTCGGTCGATTACCGGCTGGCGCCGGAACATCTGCATCCGGCCGCCTTCGACGACGTGCTAAGCGCCTTTGAATGGGCCGCCAAGACCTATGATTGCCCTGTCCTGCTTTGCGGCGACAGCGCCGGCGGAAACCTCTGCGCCGCCGTTGCCCACGCAACGCGCGGTCACATCAAGAAGCCGGCCGGCCAGGTGCTGATCTATCCCAGCCTCGGGGGCGACCGCTCGCGCGGCTCCTATGTGGCGCATGCTGACGCGCCGATGCTGACCCTGCGTGATATCGAATTCTACCTGAACATTCGCACCGGCGGCGTGGACCGGACCGGCGACATCACGCTGTCGCCGCTCGCCGACGCCGATTTCGCCTATCTCCCGGCGACGGTGCTGATCACTGCCCAATGCGACCCGCTGTCCTCAGACGGCGAGGCCTATCGCGACCGCGTCGTCGCGGCCGGCGGGTATGCCTACTGGTTCGAAGAACAGGGGCTGGTGCACAGCTATTTGAGAGCCCGGCATACGGTCGGTCGTGCTCGCGCGAGCTTCACCCGCATCGTCGAGGCGGTCTCCGTGCTCGGCAGAGGCGAGTGGATCTGGTGATTTTGCCAAAGCGCGTGGCGTCGAGAATTCAAGCGCCGCGCTTCGGGGCTGATGCCAAAATCGCTGCTCTCCTTTCGGCGACTTTACCAGCCGGACGCCTAGAGCATTTCACCGTTTCACGGAAACGACGAAATGCTCGGGCTTGTTGTTCTGACGCAATTCCGGACGGAAAACCGCTCACACTTTTTCTCGAATTGCTCTAGACCGGATTGAACCTTTCCGACTCAGCCTGCGACTGACGGCCAGGCGCCGCATGGCGCGGGCCGGAAAGGGAGCCCGTATGATCAGAAATCCAGAGCCGCGGTGGTCCGAGGAAGCAACAGGAGCTCGGCGCGATCATCGGCTTCGGGATGGAGACGACGCGCTCGGCTTTCGGCTGATTCCGTTGACCCTGCCAGGCACCCGGCGTATCGTGAACAGGCGGAAAACAGACAATTCTATCAGGGACGAACGAGCCGGAACGCTGCGACTTACCTTGTTTTGCGCGGCGAAATCGGAGGGTTCTTCCGACGACTTCGGGGGGAGCTCAATGTCTCGCGACCGCGGCTCGTTCGTGGCTTTTCGCGGCGGCGGTTTGCGCCGCGCGATCGTGACCACCAGCGGAATTCTTGCCCTGGCACTGGCCGCCGGCTTTTGCCTCGGCGATGTGGCAAAGGCTCAGGAAGCCCAGATCATCTATCCGGGCTCGATGGCGGTGACCGGCTTCCCCGGCACGATCATCCCGGATTTCGGCTCTCCCGATTCCGAAAAGGGCGGCCTGCCGCCCGGCGTCGACCCGGTCGACGAAACCTTCATCGACACTTCGCAGGCCTCGTTGCGCATTTTCAACGTCTCGCAACTCGGCGGCCCAGCTTCGGGCCAGCTCGTCTACACGCCGCCGCCCTTCGAGGTGACAGCCGGCCAGATCGGCGAGGTCTTCGGCCTCACTTATGACGACGGCGTGCGCGATGGCGTGCCGTCGGGCATTCCGAACCTCTATACGGCGGCGACCTCGCTGCACGGCATCGAGATCGTCACGCCGGACGCCGACGAGGACGGGCGGCCTGAGCGACAGCGCCGCGGCGCCGCCGGCGCTGTCTTCATGAACGGCCAGTTCGGCATCGAAAATGGCGGCGGACCGGGCACCATCTGGAAGATCGACGGTATCTCGGGCGCCGTCTCGAAATTCGCCGACGTCGACGCCAACAGCGGGCCCGGCATCGGCAACCTCGCCTTCGATCCGACCCATCGTGAGTTCTTCGCTTCGGATCTCGATACCGGGCTCATCCACCGCATCGATATCGAGGGCAATCTGATCGACAGCTTCGACCATGGCGTTGCCGGGCGTCCCGCGCATGGGCTGGCCCCGGTCGCCGACGACGGCGCCGTGATGGACATCCACGATACTGCCTTCGATTCGGAAGACCCCCGAACCTGGGGCTATACGCAGGATGCGCGCCGCGTCTGGGCCGTCGCCTACCATGGCGGGCGGCTCTACTATTCCGTAGGCGAGAAAGCCGAAATCTGGTCGGTCGGCATTGCAAGCGACGGGGGTTTTGGCCGCGATCCGCGCTGGGAACTGACGGTCAAGGCCGACCAAGATTATGCCGTCACCGATATCGCCTTCGACAATCAGGGTTTCATGTATCTTGCCCAGCGCGGCCCGGTCGAGAACCGCTACGATTACAGCCGCTTCGCCGATACCGGCAAAGGCGAGGTGATCCGCTACCAGCGCGAGGATCCGGACGATCCGGCAACGGAATCGGTCTGGGCCGAGGTGCCGCAGGAATATGCGGTCGGCTTCCCGCAGGGCAACCGGCAGTCGGCAGGCGGCGTCGACCTGCAATACCGCTACGACCCCGAAGGCAATCTTGACACCTCGGTCTGCACCGACACGGTCGTGAACACCGGCGACAAATTGCGCGACAATCCGGAGCTTGCCGAGCGCCTCGCCGCCGGCGGGCCGCTTGCCGTGCATGGCGTCCAGCTCACGCCAAGCAAGCTGGTCAAGCCGGTAAACGTGCCGCCCTTCGGCTCCTGGTTCGTCGACTTCGACGGCTATTTCGAAGACCCGGACGTCCAGGGCCATGTCGGCGACGTCCGGGTCTGGCGCCCCTGCGAGGGCCGCGCCGGCTATTATGAGGAAATCCCCGGCGGCTTCCTGCCTCCCGTCTATCCGCCGGACTTCCCGCCGCCCGGCAACCTGCCGCCATGCCTTGATGTCGAGGACGTGCAGTATTTCTGCACGCCCCGCGGCCTCCGGGCCGACCTCTATCTCGATGACCACGCCGGCTTTGGCGGCGATTCGATCAAGGCTTTGTCCAAGACACCGGGTGTCGGGGTGACCTCACCCATGTCGCATGCGCCGGGCAAGCCCTACACGATCGGCATCACCGGCCATAATCCGGGCGACACCGTCAATGTCGGGCTCTGCTTCTACCGGAAGTCCGACCGGGACAAGGGCGGCTACTATCCTTGCTGCAAGATGACGCTGCCGCTCAGGACGCCGGCCGTCGAGTGCGAAGCGCCGAGGAGGGACAGATGAGCGGTCTCGTCCTTTCCCGCCCTGCCCCGCGCAAAACCGTCATGGGCACGGTCATAAAACCCCTGTCACACGCCAGGCGCGGCGCACGCTGGCTGATGGCGGCCGGTGTCGCGATCGCCATGATGCCGGCAGTGCCGGCGGTTGCGCAGGACAAGGCACCAGCTGGCCAGATCGCCAATCCGGAAATCACGGCTGGATCGCGCGGCATCAATCCGGAGCTCGGGCGGATCATACCCTTCTTCACCAAGAAGGGTGCCCTAAGAGGCTGCGATAGCGTCGAATACGTCTTGAGCTTCGGCATCCATGGCGACCCGCAGGACTTCGACCGGCCAAGCGTGGCGGCCCTTCTGAAGGCGACAAGGCTCGACTTCAAGGACCAGCTGCCGCACGGCTTGCAGATCGTCAGCGTCGACGTCGTCGGCGACGGCACGGGCGCTTCCGGCGGACCGCTGCCCGCTGCTTCGATCAGCACATCGGCCGGTCCAAATGATACGGCAAGCGTTTCCAATTTCCGGATCAGCACTTCGAACCTCGACGGCGTCGGCGCTGCCGACGAACGCGTGATCACTTTCCGGATCACGGCCAAGATAGAGCATGCCGCCTTCGCCGCGCCGGCAACGGTCGATAACCAGGGTGAGATGAAGGTGGCCTTCAGGGGCGGCCCGGCAACCACGATCCCCTCGCAGGATCCAGACAAGCCCGACGACGCCGATTTCCTCACCGGCGTGAAAACCTCGATCACGATCGACCTGAGCAAGTGCAACCCGCCGCCTCCGCCTCCCAGCAAGGAATGCTTCAAGGTCGAACGCGGCACGGTCGACTGCGTGCCCGGCGGCGGCGCCTTCATCTATCACATGCCGGTCGGTCCGGAGATGGCCGGCAAATGGGTGCAGCTGTCGACGACGACACCCGGCATCACCATCGCCACCGACACCCAGCAGGTACCTGCCGGCGGCGGCGTGTTGAACTGGAAGATCAGCGGCGCCTCGCCGGGCGAGGCCATCCATCTCGTCGTCACCGGCATCGACACCTATGCCGGGCCGAAGGAAGGCTGGGGACTTTGCTGCACGCAGGAGATCGACATCGACATTCCGCGTGATCTCAGGTGCCCGCCCGAAAAGCAGCCCGACCTCAAGGTGGAGAAGTGGGCAGAGGTGCCGCGCTGCACGATGTCCGGCGGCTGCGACTTCACCATCACGGTCACCAATGTCGGCGATGCGCCCTATAACGGCAAGATCGTGCTCGACGAGGTGACATTGCCGGCCGGGTCGGCGCTGTCGTCGGGACCGAACCCACCCTGGGTCTGCGCGCCCGGGACGACGCCGATGACCTGTACCCATCCGGCAACCACGCTCAACCCGGGCGCCTCCGCCGTCCTCAAGCTCGGCTTCAAGCCGGCCGGCGGCTGGCAGGGCAGCGTGCTGCGCAATTGCGCCGCCTATGACTACCAGGCGAGCGGCAAGCCGCTGTTCGGCAGCCAGCAGAACGATCGCGGCTGCGCCTCGATCCCGGTCTGCCGCCGTGGCGATCGCGATCCGCAGTGCCAGCCTGCGGCCGAGAAGAAGGTCGACTTGATGCTGAAGAAGCGCGCCCGCATGCCGGTCTGCACGCCGGACGGCATCTGCAGCTTCGTGATCGATATCATCAACAACGGCACCAGCACCTATCACGGGCCGCTGACCGTGATCGACACCTATCCGGGCGACGCGCCGACCTCCTCGGCCTTCGGGCCCAGCCCGCCATGGACCTGCTTGCCGAACGGCCCCGGCCAGTTCCGCTGCGACAATGCCGGCATCTCGCTGCCGCCGGGCGCCTCGACGCCCATCGTGGTCAAGGCGGTCATGCCGGCAAACTACCGGGCGGACACGGTCGAGAACTGCGCCGAGGTGAAGGCCATTGCCGGCGAGGTCGACCTCGCGAACAACAAGGCGTGCGCGACCGAGCGCATCCGCCGTCCGAATGGCGCCAAGCCCGGCCTGCGCATCACCAAGGCGTGCGAGAGCTCGCTGGCCGGTGCGTCTTCGGTATCCTGCCGCATCACCGTGACCAATGCCGGCACTGCTGCCCCCACCGGTCCGGTGCGGGTCAACGATGCCGCCACGCTGGTGTCGGGCGGCGCGCCGGTCGCTATCCGGACCGTGACCCCGGACGGCGCCGACTGGAACTGCGGGCCAGTGCCCGCCAACACGCTGTCTTGCCAGATTGCCGGCGCCGTCATGGCGCCCGGAACCAGCCGGCACTTCGACGTGACGGTCGGCGGCAATGACGCGTTCGAGAACTGCGCGCGCGGCTCTTTTGGGCCGGCGCCCCGCGACGACATCGTCTATCCGATCGGCCAGGCTTGCGCGAAAGGCGGTGGGGCCTCCACGATCCGCGTCGAGAAGACCGGCGACAACGAATGCCAGCCAGGCGCGCCCTGCTCGTTCGAGATCACCATCACGAATGAGGGGCCGAATGCCTTCTCCGGTCCGGTCCGCATCGGCGATGCGGTCGGCATCGACGGTCTCGGCAGGCTGGAGGGTGTCAAGATCACCGCGATCGACCCGCCTTTCGGCTGCTCGCCGGAGCCGGCGACGCTGCCGGCGTCCTGCATCGCCAATCTGAGGCTGGGCGCCGGCGAAAGCCATACGCATCATGTCACAGTGGTCCTTCCCGACGACGCGCGCCTTGCCACTCTGCGGGGTACGGTCAGCGGACAGAACTGCGTCGGGGTGCTCTCGCCAAACACGCCGGTGCAGGGCGGCGGCGATGTGCTGTCGCACGCCCCAGCCAACGCGCAGGGCGACCGCGGCAAGGCCTATGCATGCCACCCCTTCACCATCAAGCGTGAGGTCAAGAACCAGTGTTCGGGCGGCATGGTGCTCAACTCGGCCGGCCGCTGCGCCTGCCCGGACGGCACCACATTCCGCAACGGTCAGTGCTCGTCCGGCGGCACCAAGCTTCTGCCGCTGCCAGTGCCGCAGCGCTGCGTCCTGCTCAAGGGCCAGATCCGGACCGAGGACGGACGCTGCGTCTGCCCGCGCGGCACCGAGCTGGAAAACGGCAGATGCGTTCAGAGCGAGCAGCCGCAGGAACCGCAGTGCACGCTGCGTCCCGGCCAGTACCGCGACCAGGACGGCAATTGCGTATGCCGGCGCGGCGAGCTGGTGAACGGCGTCTGCCGGGTCGCTCCGCCGAAATGCACGATCCGCGGCGCCGTGCCGACACCGGATGGCTGCGCCTGTCCCAAGGACACGCATGTCGACCGCGCCGCCAAGGCTTGCGTGCCCGACAGGCAGCAGCCGCCCAGCCAGTGCCGCATTCGCGGCCAGGTGCGCAATGCCGATGGCGATTGCGTCTGCCCGAGGGGGACGGCGTTGAAGGGCAAAGCCTGCGTGCCGGTCAGGAAGCCGCAAGCATGCTCCATCCGCGGCCAGTTCCTCAACAAACGCGGCGTCTGCGTGTGTCCACGCGGCACCGAAGTGATCGAAGGTAGATGCGGCAGGTTCGAAGACGCTGTATG
>NZ_RZST01000167.1:0-12395 GCF_003997575.1 Mesorhizobium sp. M1A.F.Ca.IN.022.07.1.1 | reverse complement strand
GTGTCGTCGTCATGGCCTCCTTATGGCATGCGGACGCGGAGTTCATCCACAACTTCCGCGCGTCTTGCGTCGTGAAAATGGCGCCTCGCTTCAAATTTTAATCGTCCCGGAAAGGTCACCTTCAGCGCTTGCTGGCACAGAGGCAGTCCGTTGGGAGACAGCGATGAGTCGCATAATCTTGAAGTCCGCAGTCGTCGCGTTCGCTTCGGTCGCTGTCTCGCTCTTGTTGACGCTGGTTGTGGTCCCGGCCATGGGCTTTCCGATCAGCCGCACCGTCTGGCTTACGGCCACGGTTTGCCCTTTGATTCTCGCCTGGATCGCTAGCGTCGGCACCTTCTGGCAAAGCGACCGGCTGAAAAATGCGCATCGCGAGCTTGCCCGCGCGCATGCCCAGCTCGCCGCGGCCCACAGACGCCTGTCGGAGAAGGCAAGCCGCGACGACATGACCGGCATGCTCAACCGCGAGACCTTCTTCGCCGCGCTCGACGGTTCCCGGCGCAAGGCCGATCGCGGCGCCCTGCTGATCATCGATGCCGACCACTTCAAGACGATCAACGACAATTACGGTCACCTGACCGGCGACGATGCACTGCTTCTGATCGCCGGCGCCATCGAGCGCGGCGTGCGCAGCGGCGATGTGCTCGGCCGAATCGGCGGCGAGGAGTTCGCCGCCTTCCTGGTTGGCGCCACCGAACCGGAAGCAAGGCGCGTGGCCGAGCGCATCCGTCGCGAGGTCGAACTGATCCGCTTTCGCCCTGTCGACGAGCGGACCGTGCCTTTGACGGTCTCGATCGGCGGCATCACCTGTGGCGAGAGCGCCACCGTGTCGGAGCTGATGCGCGCCGCTGACCGCAGGCTCTACGAGGCCAAGCATCGCGGCCGCAACCTGTCCGTTCTCGATCGCGATCTTTCGGAAGCCGCCTGAGGGCTTGCGGCTCTTCGGCACGACCATGGCGCGGAAGAATCTCGGCCGCGTGCGCATCGCCGACTGGATCGGCAATGGTGGCGATTATCCGACTAATGAGGAGACGGCGGGCGCTCGCCTGCCGGCTGGGCGATCACCTCGGCCAGGTGATCACAGTCTGAACCCCGAAAAGGCAGGCGGCGCCGGAAGTGGAATCGGCGCCGCCCTGGCGCGCCTTTGGGGGTCGGATTTACAGTCCGTAAACGGCGACCCGCACCAGCACGGCCGCGGCGGCAAGTGCCACCAACAGGATGCCGAGGCCGATGGGCGAGCCCCAGCCATACCATTCCATGGCCAGCTTGGCGTATCTGTACTCCTCCTCATGCGAGAGAGGGGGGCGCTGTTGAATCAAGCTCATTGTTCACTCCTGTCGGCGACTTTGCCCTTGCTTCGCAAAGGGTCGGCATCGCATATTGATACGATAGTCTGAATGTTAGACAACTTGATAGTTAGATGATCGAACTAAATTCGTCAAGCATGAATCGTGCTGAGATGACGGCGGCCGTCAGCCGTGCCGTCATGCGCTGGCAGGACGCGACGCAAGCCTATGACGAGGCGGTCGGGGAGCGGCTTGGGCTGATCGCAGCCGAGCGCTATTGTCTGGGCTTGCTCTACGCGGGGCCGCAATCGGCCGGCGCCGTGGCGGCGGCTACGGGGCTGACGCCGGCAGCGGTGACGGCCTTGATCGACCGCCTTGAGGCGCGTGGGCTCGTTACCCGAACCCGCAGCCTGGAAGACAGGCGCAAGGTGGTGATCGAGGCGACCGACCTGACCAGAGAACTTTCGGAGCGCTACTATGGCGCCATCGCGCGCGAGGGCGAGAAAGTGATGGCGGCTTTCAGCGACGCCGAGTTGGCGACCGTGCTGCGCTTCATCGACGCCGCGCTGGAGCTGCAAAGCGAGCAGTTGGCGAGGCTCAAGGCCGAGCCGGCTTCGGCCGGCTGATGCCCGAGGACCGGACACTGGCGGCTTGCTTCCGCAAAACCCAGAGCGGCTCAGCCGCCTTTTAGCCACCGAACCGCTCTGACGGCCGGCTGGGCGAAAGCCGGACCTCGAAGCACGCCGCACCGAACGTTTTGGGCGCCGCGCATTTGTTTCGGTGCCTACACCGTGGCGGGGTCGAGCGCCGGCTGACCCTTGAACCGCGTGACGATCCCGGCGAGGTCGTCGCCGGCGAATGCATCGCGCAATGCGTCGAAGGACGGCAGAACGAAGTAGGCGCGCTGGAACTTGTCGATCTCGTAGCCGGTGCGCATCACCGTCTCCAGGTCGAACGGCACATGATGGGCGTCCTTGCTTTCGACCGCGAATTGCAGCTCGGTGAAAGACGACATCAGTCCTGCGCCGAAAGCCTTTACCGGCTGGCCGGCTTCCTGGATGAGGCCGTATTCGGCGCTGTACCAGTAGAGCCGGGTGATCATCTCGTCGCCGCCCAGCGCGATCATGTCCTCGGCCTTCTCACCATACATCTGCATGAAATCGGCGAACACCGGCTGCGTCAGGATCGGCACATGGCCGAAGAAGTCATGGAACATGTCCGGCTCGACGATGTAGTCGAGTTCCTGCCTGGTCCGCAGCCAGTTGGTGACCGGGAAACGGCGGTTTGCGAGATGGTCGAAGAAGGGGCCGGCGGGGATCAGCCCGGGCACCGCCACGATTTCCCAGCCCGTGAGCTTGCGCAATTTCTCGCTGATGGCGTCGAAATCCGGAATCTTGTCGAGCAGCCCGAGCGTCGCGACGCCGTCGAGATAGGAACGGTGCGCCAGCCTCTGCGTCAGCTTCGTCTGGCGATCGCAGAGCGCGCGCCACACTGCCTGCTCGTCGGCGGAATAGTCGTAATGCTGAGCCACTGTGAAGTCGGCGCGGCACACCGAATAGTCGCCGCGAAGGCCTTGCGCCGCGCATTCGCGGGCATAGTCGGCAACGCTGATCGTCATTTCTTCCTCCTGAAAAATCGTCGGTTCCCGGATGGTGGCGTCATCGTAGCCGCGGTTCGTGAGGCAAATCAGCCTTCTTTGTAGCCACGCGAGGGATTTTGAGGTAAACTCCGCTCAAATTTAAACGTTTAGGAGGGAAAATGCCTCAGTTGGACGAGTTCGAAATAAGAATGCTGGACACCCTGCAGCGCGACGGGCGCAAGGCCGTGTCGGAACTCGCGCAGGAGATCGGCCTGTCGACCACTCCCTGCGCTCGGCGCTTCGAGGCGCTGCAAGGCGCCGGCATCATCAAGGGCTTTGCCGCCGTGCTCAGCCGACGCGCGCTGGGGCTGACGGTCGAGGTGTTCATCCAGGTCCGCCTGGTGAGCCACAGCGACGGCTCGCCGGAAAGCTTCATCGCCGCCGTGCAGCGCATGGACGAGGTCTCGTCCTGCTGGACGATGACCGGCGACCACGATTTCCTGCTGCATGTGATGGTGCCGTCGGTGGACGATCTCAATGCTTTCGTCATGCACCGACTGATGCGGCTGCCCGGCGTCCGCGACGTCCATACCCAGCTTGTGCTGCAGAACATCAAGGGGCCAGGCCACGTGCCGCTCAGCCATCTGCGGCGGTAATCGTACCCGAAACGGTTCTCCGCAAAGAACGGCCCGACAATGTGGTCGGAGCGAATCTACTTCGGGACGATTTCCCCGATATCAACTGAAATTAAGGTTACACGAACCTTAACAAAAGACGCGCTCGGAAATTTACGCAATGTTTCGTGCGTCGTCTCTTGCGATCTGGAGAAAGTGTGACCATGCATTATTCGGTAACTCACGATTGTTGCATGGAATCCTTAGCGGGTCGCTGTGCCGGTGCAATCGCATGATCCGTTTACCGGCGGTTAGCAACATTAGTGTCTTATAATGAACCAGGCTTGCCTTCGTCCTTCCGTAAGGACTTGACGGACTTCGCTTGCTCGAACCCGTTCATGCGGAGGATGATCGCAAAGGAGCATTGCATGCAACTGACGGAGGACGTGGCTCAGAGGGTCACTGAAGCGATTTCACGCCCGCCGTGGAAATCCGCCGATCCGACGCTTTTTGCGATGCTGCTGCAGAAGAACGCGGATCAGAATCGCAAGGTCGTGCGCTGGGGCATAGCGGCGGCCGTGTTGAGCTACATATGCTACGGGGCCTTCGACTGGTTCCTTTTCCCGGACATTGCCGACCGTGTGATTCTGACGCGCCTGACGTTGGGATTGACCTTCCTGGTGCTTGTCGAACTTGTTGCTCGACGCGATTTTGCCGTCACCACTCTGCACTACGTTGCTGCTCTGGCGATCGTGGCGGGCGCGATCGGATGGCTGCTGTCGGCCCTCGGAACGACGCATCAGGAGGCGCTGTCCCATTTCATCATCTTCGGCACGGTTTTCATTCTCGGTGCCAACCTTTTCTTCAACTTCCGGCTATGGCTCTCGGCGCTGTCGTCCGCAACCGTGACAATAGCATTCCTCGACGCCACGCTGTTCTTGCTTCAAGCCGATCTTGGCACCCGTCTGGTGCTTGCAACCTATTTCGTGAATTGCCTTGTTTTGTCGCTTTATCTGTCATGGCGCCTCAGCATGGAGCGCTACCAAACCTTCCTGCATGCCCTTCAGGCGCAGATCCAGGAGCAGGTCGCCATCGAAAACGGTCAAAAGCTCATCGAGATCGCAGACACCGACCCGCTTACCGGGCTTAAGAACCGCAGGGCGATCACCCGAGAATTCGCGGAGTTGTGCAAGGAATGGGCCAGGGACAATGACGAAATAGGCGTTATTCTCATGGACGTGGACTACTTCAAGCGGTTCAACGACCGGCTCGGCCATCAGGCCGGCGACGACTGCCTGATCGAGCTTGCCCGAGCCTTCGACGAGACGGCGGCGTCCAATCACGCCATCGCGGGACGGTACGGCGGCGAAGAATTCGTCGTGCTCTGCAAGGTCGCCGGACCGGATCACCTGCGCGAGGTGACCCATCAATTCTGCCGGGCCGTCGAGGACTTGAACATCTCCCATCCCGATCGGGACGATAAACTCAACATCGTCACCATCAGCGCTGGCGCCTCGTTGACGCGCGCCGATCAAAGCATAGAGCTTCGGATCTTGTTGCAGGAGGCCGATCGCGCGCTTTACGCCTCCAAGTTTTCCGGTCGCGCGACCTTCACCATCTATGATGCGCAGGCCATCGATCAGAAGCGCGCCAGCCAGAATCTTTCGGAACTGCTCAAGCAAGCCGTTTCGGAGGGACTGGTCTCCGTGGTCTATCAGCCGATCTGCGATGCGATATCCGGCAAGGTGCTTGGCCATGAGTCGTTGATGCGGCTGCGCGACTTCGACGGCAGCGTGATCAGCCCGTCCGTGTTCATACCTGTCGCCGAGCAGACCGGCGGGATCGAGGAACTCGGGATGTGGGTGATCGATCGGGCTTGCGGCGACATGGTCGAGCACGGATTAGGATCGGTCGTGTCCGTGAACGTCTCGGTCGTCCAGCTCAAGGCTCCGAATTTCCCGCTTCACGTCACCGAGATCCTTGGTCGGCATGGCATGGCGCCCCAGAGGCTGGCGCTCGAGGTCACTGAAGGCAGCGATATATCTCTGGAGGCACAGGCCGCCAGAAGTATCGAGCAGCTTCGAAACCTGGGTGTTCAGATCTGGCTCGATGATTTCGGAACCGGATTTGCGGGTCTGGCCTGGCTCCGTCGTTTCAAGTTCGACGTCGTCAAGATCGATCGCAGTTTCTTGCACGATTGCCAGACGGTTCGAGGCCTGAGCCTGTTGCAGGACATGGTCAGACTGCTGCGCAATCTGGGCCATACGGTCCTTGTCGAGGGTGTCGAGACGAAAGAGCAGCAGAATTTGCTGCAGCACATGGGCATTCAGTCGATCCAGGGCTTCCTGACCGGACGTCCCGTCCCGATCGAAGAGATCATGCAGGCCAGGCAGGACCTCGTCGCTTAGCTTAAGCAGTCCGGCAGGAATGTAGGGCGGCGCCATCTCGGCGAAACGAGGACGCCGCGCGATGCATCAGAAAGCCGGGCCGCTGCACGGCCCGACTTGAAAATCCGGATGTGAAGCGGCTCCGCTACCGCTCCATGGCGGGCGCCGCGAAATCCACGCGTTTGCGGATCTTGCCGTAGACGATGTTCCTATTCGATCCGTAATAGACCTCGGCTTCGACGCGGTTCTTATCCACCGCGGCATTGATGATGTCCCACATGTCGCCGGCCGATCGCAGGATGAGCGGCCAGTCCATGAACGTTTCCATGTACCCGTCGGTCGTGATCTCGTCGCTGAAATTGGCGAAGAGGAATTCGCCGTCCGGCTTGACCAGTTCCATCGCGCGCTGCAGCAGCCGTGCGCCGACCGGAAGCGGCAGGTAGTCATACAGCCCGGAAGCATAGACGAGATCGAATGTGCCAAGCGGGTAGGCGCGCCGCAAAAGACCGCGCACCGATCCGTCCACGGCTTCCACTGCCGTACCGGTGAGGTCGCGGTTGACCGTGCCGACGCTCACCGGATCCTGGTCGAGACCGATCCAGCGCTTTAACCTTCTCTCGGCGAGCGCCTTTGAGAGTTCGGCTTCCCGCAAATGGCCGCAGGCGATTGCCAGCACCTCGGCGTTTTCTACCCGGGCAGCCGTTTCGTCGACCGTTTTGGCCAGTATCTCGCGGCGCTCGCGCCCCGCCACCGAGCTTGCCGCTTCGCTCGTATAGGCAAAGATCTCGCGGCCGAGTTCGCTCGACGATGCCACGATCTCGTCGGCGCTCGGGTGCTTGTAGTAGATGTCCAGCAGCGTCGCGTCGCCCGAATAGCCGCGCGGCTTTTCGAAGGACCAGCGCGTGAACGGATCCTGCTTCAGGTAGGCCGCCACGCGGTGCTGCTGAGCGAGCGGGATCAGTTCCTGCCAAAGAGCCGGAGCGACCTCCCGGCGCAGTTCATGCAGTCGACCCGCCAGGCGCTCGACGATTTGCCCTGCGGGCTCCTGGCGCGCGAAAGCCTGATGAGCGAGGTCCAGCACCAGGGCGAGCTGGGCCGCCCGCGCCTTGAGCTCGGCGGCGTCGACCGCCTCCGCGGACGCCGCCTTGTGCTTCTTGATCAACGTCGATGTGATGAGGCTCGCCTCATCGATTTTCAGATCGGGATTCAGCGCCATATGGGCATTTCCTTGTGGTCCCCCACGGACAATTATAAATGCTTAGAGTTTTAATAAAAGTTTAGGGTCAACTGCATTAGTTTCTGCTAATACTCTCCTTGCCGAAGGTTTGAAGCGCCGAAAACCAGAGGTCGATCGAGCTGCGCAACGCGCACGTCCTTAACCTTTTGTTATGCACTGGGCTGACGCCGTCTCCCGCTCTGCGCGACGTTTCGGGTGTGCCCATCAAATCTGTGGGAAAGCTGCATCGAAACTGCTGAACCGCGCCCAGGCGGCTTCGACATCGCCAAATACGACCGGCGGACCGACGCAGCGGAGGTCCGCCATGAACATCGTGCTGGTCAACCCGCCGCATACGGCCATCGGCAGCCGCGTGCCCGACGATCAGCTGCCGCCTTTGGGTCTGCTGGCGATCGGCGGTCCGCTGCTCGATGCCGGCCATCGGGTGCGCCTGGTCGACGCGGAGTTCGGGCCGATGCCGCTTTCCACGCTCGTCGATGAGGCCCTGAGCGATAATCCGGATTTCGTCCTGATCGGCCATTCCGGCTCGACTTCGGCGCATCCGACCGCGCTGCGGATCGCGGAAATGATCAAGGCCCGCGCGCTAGGGGTCGTCATCCTCTATGGCGGCGTCTTCCCGACCTATCACTGGCGCGACGTGCTCGCCGCAACGGACGTCTTCGACTTCATCGTGCGCGGCGAGGGTGAGGCGACCGCGCTGGCGCTGGTCGAGGCGCTGGAAAGGCGCCGGCCGGTGTCGGGTGTCGCCGGCATCGCCTATCGCGACGATTGCGGCCGACCCTTCGCGACGCCACCTGCGATGACAATTGCCGATCTCGACCCCTGCCGCGTCGGCTGGGAGCTGATCGACCATGGCCGCTACAGCTATTGGGGCGGCAAGCGCGCCGTGGTCATGCAGTTCTCGCGCGGCTGTCCGCATCTGTGCAACTATTGCGGCCAGCGCGGCTTCTGGACCCGCTGGCGACATCGCGACCCGGTCAGCTTCGCCAGGGAGATCGCCTGGCTGCACCGCGAGTATGGCGTCGAACTGGTCAATCTGGCCGACGAGAACCCCACCTCCTCGAAGAAGGCTTGGCGCGCCTTTCTCGATGCGATGATCGCCGAGAACGTGCCGGTGCTGATCGTCGGCTCGACGCGCGCCGACGATATCGTGCGCGATGCCGATATCCTGCACCTTTATCGCAAGGCCGGCGTCATCCGCTGGCTGCTCGGCATGGAGAACACCGACGAGGCCACACTGTCGCTGATCCGCAAGGGCGGCAGCACCAAGTCCGACCGCGAGGCGATCCGGCTGCTTCGCCGGCACGGCATATTGTCCATGGCGACCTGGGTCGTTGGCTTCGAGGATGAGGGTTTTCGCGATCTCTGGCGCGGCTTTCGCCAGCTCATCGCCTATGATCCCGACCAGATCCAGGCGCTCTATGTGACGCCGCATCGCTGGACGCCGTTCTTCCGCATCGCCAAGGATCGCAGGGTGATGCAGAAGGACGTCCGGCTCTGGGACTACAAGCACCAGGTGCTGCATATGACCCGGCTGAAGCCGTGGATGCTGTTCTTCGCCGTCAAACTGATCGAGCTTGCCGTGCAGTCACGGCCGAAAGCGCTGGCGCGCGTCCTTTTCCATCCGGACCCAGAGCAGCGGCATTCGATGCGTTGGTACACCAATATGGGCCGCCGCGTCTGGTTCCGTGAGGTTTGGGGTTTTCTGGTGCGGGACCGCCGCGTGGCCACGGGCCCGACGCTTGCCGAATTCTGGGGCGCGCCGCAGGACGCCGACGAGGAATCGATGGTCTTTCAGCGCCCGGCGCGAAAGCCGGCCCTGCCCGTCGCGGAAGATAAGCGGGTCGCCGAAAGCAGAAGGCTAGCCGGCTAAATAATCGCTACGGCACGATCAGCGTGCCGGCCCCGTGCTCGGTGAACAGCTCGAGCAGCACCGAATGCGGCGTCTTGCCGTTGAGGATGACCACGCCCTCGACGCCGCGCTCGATCGCCTCGATGCAGGTCTCGACCTTCGGGATCATGCCGCCCGATATCGTGCCGTCCTTGATCAGCGCCTCGGCCTCGCCGACCGTCAGCTCGTCGATCAGCTTCTTGTTCTTGTCGAGCACGCCGGGCACGTCGGTCAGGAAAAGCAGGCGCGAGGCGCGGCAGGCGCCGGCGATGGCGCCGGCAAAAGTATCGGCGTTGATGTTGTAGGTATGGCCGTCGCGGCCGGGCGCCACCGGCGCCAGCACCGGGATCATCTCGGAACGGGCCAACAGATCGAGCAGAGTGCGGTCGACCTCGACCGGCTCGCCGACGAAACCGAGATCCAGCACCCGCTCGATGTTGGAATCCGGGTCGATCATGGTCTTGCGCGCCTTTTCGGCGAAGACCATGTTGCCGTCCTTGCCACAGAGACCGATCGCCCATTCGCCTTCGGCGTTGATCAGCGCCACGATTTCCTTGTTGATCGAGCCGGCCAGCACCATCTCGACGATCTCGACCGTCTTCTGGTCGGTGACGCGCAGGCCGCCCTCGAACTTGGATTCGATGCCCATCTTGTTGAGCATGGCGCCGATCTGCGGCCCGCCGCCGTGAACGACGATCGGGTTGACGCCGGACTGTTTGAGCAGCGCGATGTCGCGGGCAAAGGCCTTGCCGAGCTCGTTGTCGCCCATGGCATGGCCGCCATACTTCACCACCACCGTCTTGTTCTCGTAGCGCTGCATATAAGGCAGCGCTCTGGAAAGCAGCGCGGCCTGCATTTCGGCGTTGGCGGCGATGTCCGTCATCGGTGCTTTTCCCTAGGTGGCAAGGATGGCGGGCGTCTTAGCGGGAATTGCCGCAGGTCGCAAACGGCTTTGCGCTCACAATGACGAAATCGGCGGGTTTCAAGGTCTGTCGAGATTCAGGTCAGGCCGGCCGAGAATGGCGGATTTCGAGAACCGGAACGGAGCGTATTTCTGGTACGTGAGTACGGAAGCGCAGAAGACCGCCATTCGCAGGCCGGCATCACCTGAGTATCGACAGACCTAGCCGGGCACCTTGAGCGGTGCGCGGCGTTTCAGCCATCCTGAAATCTTCTCCATTTGCCCTGCGAGCGACAAAAGCGTCTCCTCGTCGCCTGGCCGTCCCGCGGCCTGGATGCCGAGCGGCAGGCCAGCCGAGGTGACATGCACCGGCAGCGCGATCGAGGGCTGGCCGCTGACATTGTGGATCGCCGGCCAGGGAGTGAACCACAGGCTCTTGTCCATCAGCTGGCCGAAAAACGATTTGATCCTGAGCAGCCCGGTAAGATGCAATTTGTCGAGGACGTTCTCGACGAGCTCGTCGGCGCCTTTCGGATCCATCGCGCCGCAGGCGAGCGGCGGGTGCGCAATGACCGGCATCAGAACGGCATCGAAGCGCGCCGTGTCTTCGATCATCTGCCGCGCGGTGGCGTTGAGCCGCTGCACGGCGTCATAGACCTCGCCGGCGGACAGCATTTCGCCGAGGCGGCCGAGCACGCGCGTCGCACGTTCGACCTCGCCGGTCACCGGGCGGCCGACGCGCTTCGCCTCGGCACGCATCATGCCTGCGACGGCCGAGGCGACGCTCTTGCAGAAATCGGCGATGAAGTCGCGGCCGATATAGGGCAGGTCGATCTCTTCCACCGTGTGCCCGCCCTCGCGCGCCAGCGCCACCGCGGTGTCCAGCGCTTCGATCGTCTCAGCCGAGATCGGCAGGCCGAGCGGCGATTTGCGGTAGACGGCGAGGCTGAGCCGGCCTGGATCGCGGGCCGCGGCAGCAGCAAAGGAGCCTTTCGGCTCCCGCGCCGCATAAGGCGACAGCGGATCGGCGCCGTGCGTCAGGTCGAGCAGGAGGGCTGTGTCGCGCACCGAGCGGCTTACCGCATGGTCGACGACCATGCCGTACCAGCTCTCGCTGGTGAGCGGCGTCAGCGGCACCCGGCCGCGCGAGGTCTTGAGCCCGACCAAGCCGCTGCAGGCCGAAGGCACCCGAATCGAGCCGCCGCCGTCGGAAGCGTGCGCCGCCGGCACCACGCCGGCCGCCACCAGCGCCGCCGATCCGCCGGACGAGCCGCCGGAGGTGTGGCCGGTGTTCCAGGGGTTGCGGGTGATGCCGAAGCGGGCCGATTCGGTCATCAGCCGCAGCCCATGCTCGGGCGAGGTGCTGGTAGCGATCGGGATCAGGCCCGCGGCCAGATAGCGCTCGACCATCACCGAGTTGAAATCGGCCGTGAAGGCCGGGATGCGGCTGCCGCCATGGATCGGCACGCCCTTGATGCCGATGCCGAGATCCTTCAGCGCGAAGGGCACGCCGGCGAGCGGCTGCTTGCGGTCGATCGCCTTCGCCCGCGCCCTGGCGGCGTCATAGAGCGACGTCGCTATGGCGTTGATGTTGGTTCTTGTCGCCTCGGCGCGGGCGATCGCGGCGTCGACCAGCTCCTGCGGCGAGATTTCCCCCTTGTGGACGAGCTCGGCAAGTCCGGTCGCATCCTGTTCCCAAAGCACGCGTTCAATTGACATTGCCGCTCCCCTGTTTTGGCGAAGGCTATCGCATGAAGCCGCAAATCGAAATCCGGATTTGCGTTGTTCATCTCGAATTGCGGAAGATGACTTCACGTACTGGCGCCGCGACAGCCTTGGGTGGACAACACCGTCGGCGCCGTTGCAAATAGATCGCAATCTTCTAACTTGCCTGCATGGGGCCTCAGGACATCAGCAAGCTGATCGTCCGGACTTCGATGAAGGACCGGGCTGCGTTCGATCTGCTCTACAAGCAGACCAGCGGGAAACTTTTCGGCGTCTGCCTTCGTGTATTGAGGGATAAGAGTGAGGCGGAAGAAGCGCTGCAGGAGGTCTTCGTCAAGATCTGGACCAAGGCGGATCGTTTCGCGGTTTCCGATCTCAGCCCGATTTCCTGGCTGGTGGCCGTTGCGCGCAATCATGCGATCGACCGCATCAGGGCCCGGCGCGGTCCTTCCGCCAATATCGATGCAGCGCTCGAGGTCGCCGATCCGGCGCCGGGGCCTGAGGCCATGGCTGTCGCGGGCGGCGAGACCGACCGCATCTACCATTGCCTCGACGAATTGGAGAAAGACCGGGCGGCGGCGGTCCGGGGCGCCTATCTCAACGGCGAAAGCTATGCCGAACTGGCGGAGCGCCACAAGGTCCCGCTGAACACGATGCGGACTTGGCTGCGGCGAAGCTTGCTCAAACTGAGAGAATGCCTGGAAAGATGACGCTGGCGGAAGAAAACGGACCGGAACGCGGAGGCGACGACCTGCTCGCCGCCGAATACGTTCTCGGC
>NZ_RZST01000166.1:0-12510 GCF_003997575.1 Mesorhizobium sp. M1A.F.Ca.IN.022.07.1.1 | reverse complement strand
CGTCGCCGCGCAGCCTGGACGCACGGTTCGCGTACGCAGCAGCGACGGAGGCTCCGCCGCGCTGACGCTGAAGTTCGGCAGCAAGGCGCGCGAGCGCGACGAATTCGAATATCCGATCCCGCTCGCCGAGGCCGAGGAATTGATGGCCTTCGCGATCGGGCGTGTCATCGAGAAGACACGTCACCATGTTAGGCACCGCGGCTATCTCTATGAAGTCGATGTGTTCGGCGGAGTGCTCTCGGGGCTGGTGGTCGCGGAGTTGGAGACGCCGGAGGACGTGCCTGACGAAATGCTGCCCGACTGGCTCGGTCGCGAGGTCACCGGTGAGTCGAGGTTTTACAACGCGTCGCTGGCCCTCGGCGGGATTCCGGAGATAGCCGCATGAGCTTTCGCATCGATCCGCGCTTGCCGCTGACCGGCGAGGTCAGGCGCATATTGGCTGACGAGATCGGCAAGGCGCTTGGCCAACTCGAGACGGCGCGCGACAAGCCGGAGCAGGGACTGCACAAGTGCCGTAAGCGGCTTAAGGGCGTGCGCGCCTTGTTGCGCCTGGTTCGTTCCGGAGACGAACCGTTCTGCCAGACCGAGAACGAATGCTACAAGCAGGTGTCGGCGCTGCTTGCCGGCCCGCGCGAGGCGACCGCTCTCATCGAGACTATCGACCGTCTGGGCTCCGCTTTTCCGGATGAAACCGCGGCCGGCGAGCTCGATCCCATCCGCGAGCGGCTGGTGCTGCGCCAGCACGAGCTCCATGCCGGCCCCGGTCTCGACGCTGCCATAAACGCCGCGGTCGCTGCCTGCCGGGAAGGGCTGGAGCGTATCGACAGGCTGTCGCTCCCCGATCAGCCCGAGCAGGCGGCCGACATACTGGCCGAAGGCGCCCGCGCCGCCTTGCGGCGGGCGAAAAAGGCGCTGGATAAGGCGAGCTCGCGCGGCGAGGCCGATGACTTTCACGACCTGCGCAAGGCGTGCAAGACGCATTCGATGCATCTGTCGCTGCTCGGCCGCCTGTGGCCGGCGCCGATCAAGGCGCGCCGCAAGGCGGTTGACAAGCTTGGCGAACGGCTGGGCGAGCTGCATGACGTCTTCGTCATGCGCGCGCTGCTCGTCGCCGCTGGCGAGCCGCTCGGTCCGCCCGAAGACACCAGGCTTCTGCGCAAGCTCTTGAAGCGTGCGGAAAAAAGCCTCAGCAAGACCTGTCTTGCCGATGCCGCCGAATTGTTCGGCGACAGCCCCAAGCGCTCGGCCAGAAAGCTCGCGCGCAAGGCTCGCGACGACCTCGCGCCGCCGCATGAGGAAGCCGGTCCGGTCGCGGCCTGACGCCTACGCCGGCAGCGGCCGCCTTGCTTTCGCCCCGGCATCCGTCCGAGCGCCGGCATCGCGCGGATGCGGCCCGATCGGCATGATCGCCGGAAACGGCGTCGCGCCGAAGGCGAAGGTCCATTTGTAGCCGATGAGCTGCTCTTCCGGCGTGGTGTGCTGGTCGTGATGGGCAAGCAGCCTGGCACGCTCCGCCAAGTCCTCCGCCTCGCGCCGCACCATCTCCGCCGTTTCCGGCCGCATGCGCCGCGAGAAGCTGACGAAGGTCGCTTCGCGTTCCAGATGGGTTATCGCCCAGCCGACAAAATTCTTGTTGGTCGTCTCGAAATGCGGCCGCAGCGGACCCTCGAAATCCCACTGGATCGGTGTCTCGACCAGCAATCTTGCCGACAGGCCGCGCCCGAGCGCCACCAGCCCAAGCTCTTCCAGGTCGCGCAGGTAGAGGAACATAGATGCTTCGCTGAGACCCTGTGAGCGCATGATGCCTTCTGGCGTGAATTTTTCGGACAGCATGATGAAGACGAAGAGCAGCGCCGGCCGCGCGGCGAGCTTCCGCTCGATCTCCGGCGCGACGTGGTTGGCCGGTCCCGGTCCCCGGTTCATCGAGCCCAGCACATTCTCCAGTTCCACGTCCGCAGCGGCGCAGATTTGTATCAGCCGATCGAGCTTGCAGTTGCGCTCATGGAAGATGCGCTTCACTGTCGGCTCGGAAACGCCCATGCGCTCGGCCAGCGCCCGGTAGGTCAGGCCCTTGGCCTTCAATGTCCGTTTCAGCGCCTCGAAGATCGGCCCGTTCATGGAATGCACCTCGTTTGCGCGAATTCGTATCGCTCCTCGATACTACGCTCGAACTGGCTTCCGGAAAAGTATCGAAAAACCTAGCTCTTGGCCGTCAACACAGGAGAGCATCATGAAAAACCTCATTGCTTCGACCTTTCTCGCCATCGCCGGCATCGCAACGGCTGCCACCGCCGAGGCCGGCGAAATCTGGCGCGCCGGCGGCTTCGAGCAGCCGGAATCGGCGCTGGTCGATGCCGCCAACAAGCGCATCGTCGTCTCCAACATCGTCGGCAATCCGGGCGAAGCTGATGGCAACGGCTATTTGTCGCTGCTGTCGCTGGACGGCAAGGTCATCAGCCGCCATTGGGTGGACGGCATGGACGCGCCCAAGGGCATGGCGATTGCCGGCGGCAAGCTCTACGCCGCCGACATCACCAAGGTGCGCGTCGTCGACCTCGCCAGCGGCAAGCTGGTCTCTACCATCGATGTGCCCGGCGCCGTCTTCCTCAACGACATGACCGCCGATGCCTCGGGCAAGGTCTATGTCACGGATATGCTCGCCGACACGATCTACCGTATCGACGGCGACAAACCGGAGCTGTTCATCAAGGATGCGCTGCTCGCCTCGCCCAATGGCGTCTTCGCCGATGGCGACCGGCTGATCGTCGCGTCCTGGGGCAGGGGCATCAAGCCCGATTTCAGCACGGCGGCGCCGGGCGGCCTGCTGGCCGTCGACCTCGCCAGCAAGAAGGTGACGTCGCTGCCGGGCGCGCAGAACTTTGCCGACCTCGACGGCGTCATCGCCATCGGCGACACGATCTATGCCACTGCCTACATGACCGGCACGCTCTATCGCTACAATGGCGGCGGCGCGCCGGAAGCGATCGCCACTTTCAAGCCGGGCAGCGCCGATATCGGCACCGACGGCAACTCGACCATCTATGTTCCGCTGATGAACGAAGGCGCGGTCGCGGCGCTGAAGCTCGACTGAGGACGATTGCGGCGGGAACGAGGTCGATCGGGGCTGGACCGCCATATCGACGCGGCTGCCATCTGGTTCAGCCGCTCGCTCCGGGATATCCGGCAGCAACCGTCACATGGGCCAAGCCGTGAAGACATCCAGCCTGACCGGCGCCGCCGTGTCGCCAATGGTCCCGGTGCTCGTATGCGCACTGGCGATCTTCCTTTTGTCCGGGATGGACGCGGCGATGAAGTCCCTGGTCATCGCGGTCGGTGTGTACAACACTGTGCTGTGGCGCAGCCTGGTCTCGACCTTGATCGCGGGCGCGGCCTGGTCGGCGGGGCCGCGCTCGAAGCCGGCTCTTCCGGTGCTGGGGCTGCATGCGCTGCGCGCCGCGGTCGTCGGCATCGTCCTGGTTTCGTTCTTTTGGGGTCTCGCCAGATTGCCGCTCGCCGAGGCGATCGGGCTTAGCTTTGTCGCGCCCCTGTTTGCGCTTTTTCTCGCAGCCTTGTTGCTGGGCGAGAGAATCCGGCGCCAGGCGGTGTGGGCGTCTCTGGCCGGCATCGCGGGCGTCGCGATTATTCTGGCCGGCCAGTTCGGGCAGGCCGGCCACTCGCAGGATGCGCTCCTGGGCACGGCCGCGGTGCTCGTATCAACGGTGTTCTATGGCTACAATCTGATCCTCGCGCGGCGGCAGGCGCTGTTGGCCAAGCCGGTCGAGATCATGCTGTTCCAGAACCTCTGCATCGCGGTCATCCTTGGTCTCGCCGCGCCGTGGCTCGCCGTCGCGCTGCCGAGTGACCTGTGGCTTCACCTGGTCGGGGCGGCGATGCTGTCGCTTGCCGGCCAATTCCTGATGAGTTGGGCCTACGCCCGCGCCGAAGCGCAATATCTCATCCCGACGGAATACTCGGCCTTCATCTGGGCGATCGCGCTCGGCTGGTTCTTCTTCGGCGAGGAGGTGGCCTGGACCACGCTGACCGGGGCTTGCCTGATCGTCGCCGGCTGCCTGATCGCGGCGCGCGCCAACCCGAAACTTGCCGAGCCGATCGAAGCGGCAGTTTGACAGAACATGTCGCTCTACGCGGACTGCGATTGTGCTTTCAACTGCGCCCGCGCGCCGCGAATCGAGGCGGCGTAGGTGACCAGCGGCCGCTTGAGGCCGTGGTTGATCAGCATGCGCCGTGTCTGCGGCGCGGCGCCCGCGATGATGAAGCGCACGCCGGCGCGTCCGGCCTTGTGCGCGGCACCCCGATGACGTTTGCCGCCGTCGAGTCGAGGAACGGCACCGCCGAGCAATCGAGGATGAAATTCTTGCGCTGGTCTGCGATGCGGTCGAGCACGGCGCCGACGGTCGAGGCGGCACCGAAGAAGGCCCCGGAGATTCGATAGATGACGGTATCGGCGTCTGCCGCCTGGCTTGAATCATAAGTGGCGGCGCGATCGGCGACGTCCTCCGGCACCAGCGGCAGATCGGCCTCGACAGCGATGGACTTGGCCATGCGATCGATGAACAGGATCGACCCGAGCGCGAAGCCCGACGACGATGCCTTCCGTCAGATCGCGCAAGATGACGATCAGGAACGTCGCGATCAGCACCAGCGCGTCGCCACGCGAGGCTCTGAGGAGCGTGAGGAAAGCCCGTCGCGACTTCTTGTGCGGCTCAGCCTTGGGAGTTCTGCGGCGTGGCAGGCTTGAGACGCACGCCCCTGCCGCCGCGCTCGCTGGCCTGGTTCTCGCCGATCAGCTCCACCCCCGCCTCGTCGAGTGCCTGGATGACCTTCATCAGCGTATCGACCACGCCTCTGACGACACCTTCACTCGCTTCCATGCGTTGGATGGTCGGAAGCGAAACCCCGGCGCGCTCGGCGAGCGTTTTCTGGTCGATACCGGCCAACGCCCTCGCGGCGCGCATCTGCGCGGCAGTGATCATCGGCCAGAACCCCTGTCTGAGTCTGCAGTATCAATGGATAATCCAAAGATCATGATGTTTCAAGCATCATAACAAACAGTTGAAACATGAGTACTCATTCGCTGTCCGCCACCACTTTGCGCCGCTGCAGCAGGCGCGCTGCAAGCCAGCACAACATGGCCCAGGCAAAGCCGGCGCACCAGCCGGCAAGCACGTCGGACGGCCAATGCACGCCGAGATAGACGCGGCTGGTTCCGACCAGCACCGTGGTGAGCACGGCGAGGCCGAGCACGAAGATCTTCGTCCTGCGGTTCGGTAGGAAACGCGCGGCGAGCGAGCCCAGCGTGAGATAGGTCACCGCCGACAGCATCGCATGGCCGCTCGGAAAGGAGAGCGAGGTCTCGTTGACGAGATGCGAGACGAGATCGGGGCGGGGCCGGTCGACCTCGAACTTGAGCAGGCTGGACGCCGCCTGACCGCCCGCCACCGAAACGAACACGAACAGTGCGGTCGCCGGTCGGCGCATCAGCAGAAAATAGACGATCACCGCAGTCGTGATCAGCACCAGCACGCTGGTGCTGCCGAGCGCGGTGATATCGCGCACCGCGCCTTGCAGCCAAAGCGGACCGATCGGGCTGTCCGGCTGCCCGGCATGGCGGAAGGCGAGCAGGATTTCCGTGTCCAACGCATGCGGAGTCGTGGCGCGCGCCACGCCCATGAGTTCCACCAGGCCCCATAGCCCGCAGGCGATGGCCAGCCCGGCCGCAAGCACCGGGAATTCTATTCTGTTGAGCAGCGCCTTGGCGGTCGATTTCATGCCGGGCCTGCTCCAATTACAGCCGCTGCATATAGGGTCCGAGCGTGATCAGCGCGACGGCCGCGATCGCCAGCACGACGCCTGTCGCTTGGAAAGTGTTGAGGCGCTCTCCAAAGAAGACCAGCGCCACGATATTGACTGAGACCAGCTGGATCACTGCCGACAGGCTGAACGACACCGACATCCCGAATTCGCGGATCAGCCTGAGCATGATCAGATTGCCGGCGGAATAGAGCGCCAGCGTCAGCACGATCTTGCCGAGACTCGGCGCCAATCCCCATTGTTTGGCCGCCATCGCGGCCAGCAGGAAAATCACAGTCGAAACGCCAAGCTGCGCCAGTCCCCAGAGACTCACGTTCATCCCTCCCGAAGCGGCCTTCGCCGCGCCGCTCGCCGCTTTTGTTTCCGAAGCGCGCGAAGCCGTCAAGCTGATGGCGTCGGGCAAGCTACGGTGCGACGGGATCGAAGGCGGAATCTCGCAAGGCAAGCCCCGCAGCCATGGTTGGCGTCCTTGCGCCGAGCGCGCTCGGGAGTCTGCTCGCCGTGTGTTGTGGGCCTCGTGTGGCGCCAATGCGTGGGCGAACAGTCATCAGCCGGCAAATTGGCATTGCTCAACGGGGCTGATGTCACGAAAATGTGATCGGGCGCCTATAGGGATCGACCGGTTACCCGTTCCAGCCACCTCAAGAGCCAGAGGACAGCCCATGACCCAACCTGAGATTCGCTTCCGTACCAGCCAGCTCGAGGAGAATGACGGCCCGCCCGTCAATCCTACCGACAACCGCACGATGGGCGAGATCATCGCCGCGCGCTTCTCGCGCCGCGACTTCCTCAGGGGTTCGCTGGCTGTCTCGGCCATCGCCGCCACCGTGAGCCCGCTGGCGCTCGTCGCGGCAGACGAGGCGCGCGCCGCCGAGGTCTCGGCCTTCAAATTCGACGAGCTCGAGGCCGGCATCGACGACAAGCACCACGTCGCGCCGGGCTACGATGCCGACGTGCTCTTGCGCTGGGGCGACCCGCTCTTTACCGATTCGCCGGAATTCGACCCGGCAAAACAAACGGCCGGAGCCCAGGCAAGACAGTTCGGCTACAACAACGACTATATCGGTTATATCCCGATCGAGGGCTCGGCCGAGCATGGCCTGCTGGTCGTCAACCACGAATACACCAACCCGCATCTGATGTTCCCCGGCATCGTCAAGATCGTCGACAAGGACGGCAAGAAGGCCGCCGAAGTGGCGCCGCTCAGCAAGGAGCAGGTCGATGTCGAGATGGCGGCGCACGGCGGCAGCATCGTCGAGATCCGCAAGGAGGGCGGCAAATGGCAGGTGGTGCGTGACGGCAAGCTCAACCGCCGCATCATGTCCACCACCGAAATGGCGCTGTCCGGTCCGGTAGCCGGCCATGATCGCGTCAAGACCAATGCCGACCCGTCTGGCACCAAGGTCTTCGGCACCCTCAACAACTGTGCCGGCGGCGTCACGCCCTGGGGCACCTATGTGATGGCCGAGGAGAACATCCACGGCTATTTCTCGGGCGAGCTGCCGGAAGGCCACAAGGAGGCCGCCAACTACAAGCGCCTCGGCATTCCGGAGGGCGCCTATGAATGGGGCGCGCATTACGATCGCTTCAACCTCGCCAAGGAACCGAACGAGCCCAACCGCTTCGGCTGGGTCGTCGAGGTCGACGTCAACGACCCGAATTCGGTGCCAAGGAAGCGAACCGCCATGGGTCGCTTCAAGCATGAAGGCGCCGAATCGATCGTCACCAAGGATGGCCGCGTCGTCTTCTATCTCGGCGACGACGAGCGCTTCGACTATGTCTACAAATTCGTCACCAAAGGTACGTTCAATCCGAACGATCGCGCCGCCAACATGACCCTGCTCGACGAGGGCACGCTGCATGTCGCCAAATTCGCCGAGGACGGCTCGGTCGAATGGATGCCGATCGTGTTCGGAGAAGGTCCGCTGACGGCGGAAAACGGTTTCGCCAGCCAGGCCGACGTTCTGATCGAGACCCGTCGCGCCGCCGACCTGCTCGGCGCCACCAAGATGGACCGGCCGGAAGACATCCAGCCCAATGCCGGCAACGGCAAGGTCTATGTCATGCTGACCAACAATTCCAAGCGCAAGGCCGACCAGGTCGACGCCGCCAATCCGCGCGCGGCGAACGCCTTCGGCCACATCATCGAGATCGTCGAAGACGGCGGCGACTTCGCCGCCACCAAGGGCAAGTGGGAAGTGCTGCTGAAGTGCGGTGATCCTTCGGTGGCCGATGTCGGCGCCACCTTCTCGACTGCCACCACCGCCAATGGCTGGTTCGGCATGCCGGACAATTGTGCCGTCGACTCGGCCGGCCGCCTGTGGGTCGCGACCGACGGCCAGGGCCCGAAGGCCACCGGCCGTACCGACGGCCTGTGGGCGGTCGACACCGAGGGCGCGGCGCGGGCGACCTCAAAGCTGTTCTTCCGCGTGCCGATCGGCGCCGAGATGTGCGGCCCGCTATTCGCGCCGGACGACCAGACCGCCTTCGTCGCCGTCCAGCATCCGGGCGACGGCGGCGAGGACTGGGAAGCTTTTGGCCGCCCCTCCTATTACGAGGATCCATCGACCCGGTGGCCGGACTTCAAGCCGGACATGCCGGTGCGTCCGGCGGTCGTTGCCATCACCAAGCAGGGCGGCGGCAAGATCGCGGTCTGATTGGCGACTCGCTTAAACAGGGGAAGGGTTGCGGTGATCCGCGACCCTTCCTCATCTTGCGATTACTCCACGCCTCGGACCACGGCCATGTTCAGGGTGGTTCTCAACCGGAAGCCGATGGCCTCGTAGAGGCCGATGGCTGGAGCATTGCTGTCATAGGCGTGCAGGTATGGAACCTCGCCCCGCGCCATGATCCGGTTCGCCACGAACAGCGACAGCAGCCTGGCAAGGCCGCCGCCGCGGAAATCCGGATGCGTGCACACGCCGCTGAGCTCGGAGTAGCCGGGCTGCTTCATGCGCTCGCCGGCCATCGCCGCGAGCCTGCCGTCGATCTTCACGCCCCAGAACTCGCCGAGGCTCCAGGCTTCGAGCGTGAACGGGCCGGGCTTGGTGAGCGATGCCAGAGCGAGCATCTCGGCCGCATCGTCCGGCGTCAGTCGCTGCACGCGCTCGTCGGAGACCGCCTCAAGCGGCTGCTCGGCAACCATCTGCACCAGGGACGCGGTCGAAACCGCGGCAAGTTCCGAAGGCAGAGCGATCGGGTCCGTCTGAACCAGGATGGCGCTTTCAAGCGGCGGGAGCAGCTTGCCCAGAGATTGCAGGCTTTCCGCATCGTCCGCGGCTGTGGCGGCGAAGGGAATGATCGAAGGCCGGTACCGCCTGGCGAGGGTATCGCCTTCCGCAAAGGCCTGGTGGCGCGTCGCCAACGCGCTCCAGATCGGACGGTCGAGAACATGTTTCATTGTGCGACGGCCTTGGGCGCGACTGCCTTGGCCTTGTCCGCCCGGCGGTCGAGCGGGGTCGCGGCCAGTCGATCCTCGATGGCGGCGATCTGGCCAAGCAGCGGCCCGGAGAGGTCCGCGCACAATTCCGCGACCGCGCCCTCGATGCGCGGCCAGACGTCTTGCTTCGCGGCGTCGACCAGCCGCTGGCCGTCCGGTGAGAGGGAGACGATCCGGCGCCGCTGGTCGTCATCCGATTGTGCGACCTCGACCAGGCCGAGCTCGGTGAGCAGCGACACGGCCCGCGTCACGCCCGGCTGCGCGATGCCGAGCGACTGCGCCAGTTCGCCGACCGGCAGCGGCCCCAGCCTGTCGAGCGCGGCGAGCAGCGGATACTGACTCGACTGGATCCGCACATCCAGGCGATCGAGCACGCGCTGCGTGTCGGCCTGCAACTGCTCGCCAATGCGCTTCAGCCTGCTGCCGAGGCAGAGAAAGCCGAGGGACCTCAGAACATCTTCCATCGTCGAACTGCCGGAACAAAAATGATAACATGATATATAACACTGCATGGAAATTGGCAATATGGTTTCACGATGCAGCCGGAGCGCCGGCTTTGGCCGGTAGACATTCCCTCTTCATTCGCCGCCGATAGCATCCTATATGGCGCTGGCGCGACATGACCGATCCGTCGCGCCAAGGCGACTGATTCGAGCCCGTGGGCTCCGGGTCTTTCTTCATCGGCATGCGGACGCTTGATGCCATCCCTGCGCATCCATATCGACAGGTTTCTTGACGGCGCGGCGCCCAAGGTGCCGCGGCGCGAGCTGACGCATCTCGAGCGCCTGGCGCTGGTGCGGCACCATGGCGACTTCTCGCTCGCCTATTCCACCGCCGTGCAGCAGAAGCTGTCCTACTTCAGCGAAGGCGATGGCTACATCGCATTCGGCACCAAGATGAAGCACCATTTCGCGCTTGGCGATCCGGTCGTCGATCCGCCGGACCGGCCGGGCTACATCAAGCGCTTCGTCGAGGCAGCCGGCGGCCCCTGGTTCGTTCAGATAAGCGCCGCCACGGCAAAGGTGCTGGCCGGGCTCGGTTATCAGATCAATCGGCTGGGCGTCGACACAAGGTTGCAGCTGCCGGCGCATGATTTCTCCGGCAAGCGCAACGAGACCGTGCGCTATTCGGAGCGCTGGCTGGCAAAGAAGGGCTTCACCTTCGCCGAGGACAGGGCCAACATGCTGCTCGACGAGGTTTCGCGGCTGTCCGAGAATTGGCGCGGCGAGCGCATCGTCAAACGTTGGGAGATGGGCTTCCTGAACCGCCCTTTCGCCGACCATCTCGGCGCCGACATGCGCCGCTTCGTCCTTCACGGCCCGCAGGGTGAGCTCGTCGCCATCCTCGATTTCGATCCGCTGTTCAGCAATGGCGAGGTCATCGGCTATACCACCGCCTTCAAGCGCAAGCAGGTCGACGCCACGCCGCATGCCGAGATCGGCCTGACCAAATTCGCCGTCGATCGCTTTCGCGAGGAGGGCGTTTCGGTGGTCACGCTCGGCCTGTCGCCGCTGCTCGACGTCGAACCGAGTGGCTTTGCCGAATCGAGCTTCTGGCGCAGCACCTTCCGGCGCGCCTACGAGTCGCCCTGGGTCAACCGCTCGCGCTTCAACCTGCAGGGCCAGGCCGCCTTCAAGCGCCGCTTCCACGGGCTGGAGGAGCCGACCTACATTGCCTTCCGCAAGGGAACGCTGATGGAGATGCTTGGACTGCTGCGGCTGATCAAGGCGATTTGAAGCAAGCCCTGTTCGTCAATTCCTCAGCCGATACCCGGTCCTGAAAATCCACGCCACGATTGCGATGCAGGCGGCCAAAAACACCAGCGTCATGCCGAGGCTGACGCCGACCGAGACGTCCGCTTTGCCGTAGAAACTCCAGCGGAACCCGCTGATCAGGTAGACGACCGGGTTGAACAGCGTGATCGTCTTCCAGATGCCGGGCAGCATATGGATCGAATAGAAGCTGCCGCCCAGAAAGGTGAGCGGCGTGACGATCAGCAGCGGCACCAGCTGCAGCTGCTCGAAGGTCTTGGCCCAGATGCCGATGATGAAGCCGAACAGGCTGAAGGTCACCGCCGTCAGCACCAGGAAGGCGATCATCCAGAACGGGTGCTCGATCCTGAGCGGCACGAACAGCGCCGCGGTCGCCAAGATGATCAGCCCGAGCATGATCGATTTGGTCGCCGCGCCCCCGACATAGGCGATGATGATCTCGAGATAGGAGACCGGCGCCGACAAGAGCTCGTAGATCGAGCCGACGAATTTCGGGAAATAGATCGCGAAGGAGGCGTTCGAGATCGACTGCGTCAAAAGCGAAAGCATCATCAGCCCCGGCACGATGAAAGCGCCGTAGCTGATGCCGTCGATCTCGGTGATGCGCGAGCCGATCGCCGAGCCGAAGACGACGAAATAGAGCGATGTCGAGATCACCGGCGAGACGATGCTTTGCAGCACCGTGCGGAACGCACGCGCCATCTCCATCCGGTAGATCGCCCACACTGCACGAAGGTTCATAGCCGCGTGGCGGTTCATGGCTCTTGCCTCAGCAGATTGACGAAGATCTCTTCGAGCGTGCTGTTCTTGGTGTCGAGGTCGTGAAACTGAATGCCTGCGGCCTCGAGATCGCGGATCAGCGAGGCGACGCCCGGCCGGTCGCTCTGGCTGTCATAGGTGTAGGTGAGTTCGTTGCCGTCCGCCGACAGCTCCAGCGCATAGCGCGACAGGCCCTCGGGCAACGCGCCGAGCGGCGCGCGCAGCTCCAGCGTCATCTGCTTGCGGCCGAGCTTGCGCATCAGCTCCGCCTTGCCTTCGACCAGGATGATCTCGCCGCGGTTTATGACGCCGACCCGGTCGGCCATCGCTTCGGCCTCCTCGATGTAATGCGTCGTCAGAATGATGGTGACGCCGTCCTCGCGCAGCCGCCTGACCATCGCCCACATGTCCTGGCGCAGCTCGACGTCGACGCCCGCCGTCGGCTCGTCGAGGAACAGCACGCGCGGTTCGTGCGACAGCGCCTTGGCAATCATCAGCCGGCGCTTCATGCCGCCCGATAGCGTGATGGCCTTGGCGTCCTTCTTGTCCCAAAGCGAGAGATCGCGCAGCACCTTCTCGACGAAAGCCTTGTCGGGCGCCTTGCCGAACAGGCCGCGGCTGTAGTTCACCGTCGCCCAGACCGTCTCGAAGGCGTCGATGGTGAGCTCCTGCGGCACCAGTCCGATCAGGCTGCGCGCCGCGCGGTAG
>NZ_RZST01000165.1:0-12511 GCF_003997575.1 Mesorhizobium sp. M1A.F.Ca.IN.022.07.1.1 | reverse complement strand
GGCGCTTGCCATCATCGGCGGCGAGCCGGCCCGCTTCGCGCCGCTGTTCGAGATCTATCGCGAGGCGGCAAGGCGCGCCGGCAACGATCCCGCCTCGCTCGCGACCAGCTTGAACGTGCATGGCTTCGTCGGCGAGACGACCGAGAAGGCGGCCGACGATTTCTACGCACCGCAAGCCGAGGTGATGAACCGCATCGGCCGTGAGCGCGGCTGGGGGCCGACCTCGCGGGCGCATTTCGATCAGGCGCGCGGGCCGAACGGCGCGCTGTTCGTCGGCGATCCCGAACAGGTGGCGGAAAAGATCGTCGCCCAGCACAAGATCTTCGGCAACGACCGCTTCCTGTTGCAGATGGCGATCGGCACCATGCCGCATGCCAAGGTCATGAAGGCGATCGAGCTCTACGGCACCAAGGTGGCGCCGGTCGTGCGCAAGGAAACGGTGAAGGCCGCGCCGGCGCCCGTCGCCTGAGCACGCCTGCCCAGCAAGATGCGCCCTCACCGCCGGCTAAGGAACCTTGGCGGCGGCGCGTACGTTTTCCTCGGCGATCGCGAGGGAACGGATGAAGGTCGAAACGAGCGCTTCGGGTTCGAACGTTGCCGAAAGCCCGGACGAGCGCGCCAGCGCCCGCGCCGAATTGCGCCTGATTCGATTGCTGCTGATCGGCATCTTCGTGCTGATAACGATCGCCGCGCTTTATTTCGCCCGCGCCTTCTTCATGCCGGTGATCCTCGCCTTCCTGCTGGCGCTGACGCTGACCCCGATCGTGCGCTTCCTGCGCAAGCGCGGCATCCCCGAGGTGGCCTCCGCGACACTGCTGGTGTTGCTGTCCCTCTTCGTCTTCGCCAGCGCCGGTTACCTGCTCAGCGGCCCGGTCATCGACCTCATCAACAACAGCTACTCGATCGGCGAGCAACTCACCGAGCGGCTGGCGCCTTTCAAGCGTCCGCTCGAGAGGGTCATGGATCTCTCGCGTCAACTGCAGGCCCTGACCGAGACATCGCAGGAACCGGGTGTGCAGAAGGTCGCGCTGGCGCCGTCCGGCATCCTGTCGACGGCGGCCAGCAACATTCTGGGAGCCGGCACGAGCATCACCCTCGTCTTCGTGCTGTCGCTGTTCCTGCTCGCCTCCGGCACCTTGTTCTACGAGAAGATCGTCCAGTCCTTCGCCCACCTCAGCGACAAGAAGCGCGCGCTGCGCATCGTCTATGACGTCGAGCACGAGATTTCCCATTACCTGCTTACCGTGGCGGCCATCAACGCCGGCCTCGGCACGGTGATCGGACTTGGCCTTTGGGGACTTGGGATGCCGAACCCGCAGGTCTGGGGCGCGGCCGCGGCGCTGCTCAACTTCCTGCCCTATGTCGGCGGGCTGATCACCTTGCTGCTGGTCACGATCATCGCGCTGATCAGCTTCGATACGATCCCCTACGCCCTGCTGGCACCCGCCTTCGTTTTGTTGTGCGACATCGTCGAGGGCCAGTTCGTGACCCCGACGGTGGTCGGCCGGCGGCTCGAGATAAACGCGGTGGCGATCTTCATCGCCATCGCCTTCTGGTCATGGCTCTGGGGTTTCGTCGGCGCGCTGATGGCGGTGCCGCTGCTGGTGGTCATCAAGGTGTTCTGCGACCATTTCGATGGCCTCAGCCATGTCGGCAATTTCCTCGCCGCGCAGCAGACCATGGCGATCGACGACGAGGCCGGCGATAACAACCACAAATCCGGCGCGTGAGGCCTGGCCCAATCTGCATGTCCGGCCGGCTGTTTGCGGCGCCCATGGCGAGTGCCTATATCGGTCCGGTCTAACCGGACCCGCCTGCATGAATGACTTCGGTCTCGCGCTGCGCAACAACCGCCTGTCTATCCACCATCTCGGCGGCCGCAGCGAGCAGCGGGAAATCGCCTCGGCGACCGAACTCGCCGACGTGCTGGAAGGCCAGTTCGCCATCGTCATTCCCGACCGCGCCGAATTCGAGGCCCGTTGCGGCAGAAGCAAATCGTGGAGACCTGACCAATGACGGCCCTTTCGGTTCTCGACCTGTCGCCGATCACGCAAGGCAGCGATGCCTCGCGGTCGCTGGCCAATTCGCTCGACCTTGCCTGCCATGCCGAGCGGCTTGGCTACAAGCGCTACTGGCTCGCCGAGCACCACAACATGCCGGGCATTGCCAGTGCCGCGACGTCGGTTGTCATCGCCCATATCGCCGGCGGCACCAAGACTATCCGCGTCGGCGCCGGCGGCATCATGCTGCCCAACCATGCGCCGCTGATGATTGCCGAGCAGTTCGGCACGCTGGCAGCACTTTTCCCCGGCCGCATCGATCTCGGCCTCGGTCGCGCGCCAGGCACCGATATGATGACGGCGCGGGCGCTTCGCCGCAACCTGGAGGCCAGCGACAACTTCCCCCAGGACGTGGTCGAGCTGATGGGCTATTTCCAGCCGGCCGAGGAAGGTCAGCGCATCCGCGCGGTGCCGGGCGAAGGCCAGGACGTGCCGGTTTGGATCCTTGGCTCCAGCCTCTATGGCGCGCAGCTCGCGGCGCTGCTTGGGCTGCCCTATGCTTTCGCCTCGCATTTCGCGCCGGCCGAACTCGACCACGCGCTGGAGGTCTATCGCACTCGCTTCCAGCCGTCGGCGCAGCTCGACAAGCCTTATGTGATGCTCGGCCTCAATGTCTTTGCGGCACCCACCGATGCCGAGGCGAAGCTTTTGTTCACCTCGCTGCAGCAGGCCTTCGTCAACCTGCGCAGCGGCCGGCCCGGCCAGCTGCCGCCGCCGGTCGAAAACTACGACCGCGACCTTGATCCCGTCGCCAGATCCATGCTGGCCCAGGCGCTGTCCTGTGCCGTCGTCGGCGCGCCGGAGACGGTCCGCCAGGGCATCGACGCCTTCATGCGCCGCACCGGCGCCGACGAATTGATGGTGACGGCGCAGATGTTCGACCACACCGCGCGGGTGCGCTCCTTCGAGATCCTCGCGGACGTGCGCAGATCGATGTCGCAAGCCGCCTGACCGCTGGCCGCCTGTCGACCGGGGGGCGCAAGCGATCGCGGAAAACACATCTTTCTGAAGCTCCACGGAACTCCGTTCGCAGGCATTCACGCCCGGATCATGGCGACTGCGACGTTTTTGCCCGCGCCGGATTTACCTCGGTCCGGGCGTATCGGGCGGCAAATCGGCCGCAAAATTGGCGATTTAGCACCGTTCCCGGCAGGGGATCGGCTTGGTGGATGCGTTGCGCAGGATGCTTGCGCCTCGTGCCGCCTGTTCTTATATACGCGCCAACCGCCCGGCCTTGAAAACCCGGGGACCGTGGCGGAATTTCTTGTGAACAGGGGCTTTCGTCGGAACGCCTTATTCAGGGTCCTGAGAGCCTGCTTAGAGGAGAGACTAGAACAATGGCAAAAGTAATCGGTATCGACCTCGGAACCACCAACTCCTGCATCGCCATCATGGACGGCAAGGAGCCCAAGGTTATCGAGAATGCGGAAGGCGCGCGCACGACCCCTTCCATCGTCGCCATCAACAGCGATGGCGAACGCCTCGTCGGCCAGCCGGCCAAGCGCCAGGCGGTCACCAATCCTGAAAACACCATCTTCGCGGTCAAGCGCCTGATCGGCCGCCGCTATGACGATCCGGTGACGGAGAAGGACAAGAAGCTTGTCCCCTATAAGATCGTCAAGGGCGACAATGGCGATGCCTGGGTCGAGGCCGGCGGCAAGAAGCTTTCGCCCAGCCAGATCTCGGCCATGATCCTGCAGAAGATGAAGGAAACGGCTGAAGCCTATCTCGGCGAGAAGGTCGAGAAAGCGGTCATCACCGTTCCGGCCTATTTCAACGATGCCCAGCGCCAGGCGACCAAGGACGCCGGCAAGATCGCCGGCCTCGAAGTGCTGCGCATCATCAACGAGCCGACGGCTGCCGCACTTGCCTATGGTCTGGAGAAGAAGGACGGCAAGACCATTGCCGTCTATGACCTTGGCGGCGGCACGTTCGACATTTCGGTGCTCGAGATCGGCGACGGCGTCTTCGAGGTGAAGTCGACCAACGGCGACACCTTCCTCGGCGGCGAGGACTTCGACATGCGCCTGGTCGAGTACCTGGCGGCCGAGTTCAAGAAGGAGCAAGGCATCGACCTCAAGGCCGACAAGCTCGCCCTGCAGCGCCTGAAGGAAGCGGCCGAGAAGGCCAAGATCGAGCTGTCGTCGACGACGCAGACCGAGATCAACCTGCCCTTCATCACTGCCGACGCCAGCGGGCCGAAGCACCTGACGATGAAGCTCACCCGGGCGAAGTTCGAGAGCCTGGTCGAGGACCTCGTGCAGCGCACCATCGACCCCTGCAAGGCGGCGCTCAAGGATGCCGGCCTGAAGGCGGGCGAGATCGACGAAGTGGTGCTGGTCGGCGGCATGACCCGCATGCCCAAGATCCAGGAGATCGTGAAGCAGTTCTTCGGCAAGGAGCCGCACAAGGGCGTCAACCCGGATGAGGTGGTCGCGCTCGGCGCCGCCATCCAGGCCGGCGTGCTGCAGGGCGACGTGAAGGACGTGCTGTTGCTCGACGTGACGCCGCTGTCGCTCGGCATCGAGACGCTGGGCGGCGTTTTCACCAGGCTGATCGAACGCAACACCACGATCCCGACTAAGAAGAGCCAGGTGTTCTCGACGGCCGAGGATTCGCAGTCGGCGGTGACCATCCGCGTCTTCCAGGGCGAGCGCGAGATGGCGGCCGACAACAAGCTGCTCGGCCAGTTCGATCTGGTCGGCATTCCGCCGGCTCCGCGCGGCGTGCCGCAGATCGAGGTCACCTTCGACATCGACGCCAACGGTATCGTCAACGTCTCTGCCAAGGACAAGGGCACCGGCAAGGAGCATCAGATCCGCATCCAGGCTTCGGGCGGTCTGTCCGACGCCGACATCGAGAAGATGGTGAAGGACGCCGAGGCCAATGCCGAGGCCGACAAGAAGCGCCGCGCCCTCGTCGAGGCGCGCAACCAGGCCGAATCCCTGGTGCATTCGTCCGAGAAGTCGCTGAAGGACTATGGCGACAAGGTCTCGGAGGCCGACCGCACCGCGATCGCCGACGCGATTGCGGCGCTGAAGTCCGCAGCCGAAGGCGATGACGTGGCCGATATCGAGGCCAAGTCGCAGTCGCTCGCCGAAGCTTCGATGAAGCTTGGCCAGGCCATGTACGAGGCCTCGCAGAAGGAAGCGGCCGAAGCCGACGCCAAGGCGGACGCCGCCAAGGATTCGGACGTGGTCGACGCCGACTTCGAGGAAATCGACGAAGACGACGACAAGAAGAAGTCGGCCTGAGCCGGCTGACGGCCAAATAATGCGAAAAGCCCGGCGCAAGGCCGGGCTTTTTTGCAACCTTCACCGAAAAAGTGCGGACCTGGCCCAAAAATTGACGGAAAAACACCGGTGAGCCCGGCTCGGCTCTGGCATCCGGGCAACATCGCTCCTAAATCGAACAACGTGCCGGCGACGACGCGACAATGCTTGAAGACATTGAGCATCCGGACAGCGGGATAAAATGAAAGCTGATTTCTACGAAACGCTGGGCGTGCAAAAAGGCGCCGACGACAAGGAGCTGAAGAGCGCTTTCCGCAAGCTCGCCATGCAGTTCCATCCCGACCGCAACCCCGGCGACCATGCCTGCGAGCACAAGTTCAAGGAAATCAACGAAGCCTACGAGACGCTGAAGGACCCGCAGAAGCGCGCGGCCTATGACCGTTTCGGCCACGCCGCCTTCGAGCAGGGCGGCATGAACGGCGCGGCGCACGGCTTCGGCGCCGGCGGCTTCGCCGACATCTTCGAAGACATTTTCGGCGATATGATGGGTGGCCGCCAGCGCCGCTCGTCGGGCGGCCGCGAGCGCGGGGCCGACCTGCGCTACAACATGGAAATCTCGCTGGAAGAGGCGTTTTTGGGCAAGACGGCGCAGATCCGCGTGCCGGCATCGATTTCCTGTTCGGAATGCTCCGGCAGCGGCGCCAAGCCCGGCACGCAGCCGGTCACCTGCGCGATGTGCCACGGCCATGGCAAGGTGCGGGCAACGCAAGGCTTCTTCTCGATCGAGCGCACCTGCCCGCAATGCCAGGGGCGCGGCCAGACGATCAAGGACCCCTGCCCGAAATGCGCCGGCCAGGGCCGCGTCACCGAGGAGCGTTCGCTGTCGGTCAACATACCGGCCGGCATCGAAGACGGAACCCGCATCCGGCTTGCCAATGAGGGCGAGGCCGGCCTGCGCGGCGGCCCATCGGGCGACCTCTACATCTTCCTTGCCGTCAAGCCGCACGAATTCTTCCAGCGCGACGGCGCCGACCTCTACTGCAAGGTGCCGATCTCGATGACGACCGCCGCCCTCGGCGGCTCATTCGAGGTCACCACGCTCGACGGAACGCAGACCAAGGTGAAAGTGCCGGAAGGCACCCAGAACGGCCGCCAGTTCCGGCTGAAGGGCAAGGGCATGCCGGTGCTGCGGCAGCCCAATGTCGGCGATCTCTACATCCAGACCGCGGTCGAGACGCCGCAGAACCTGTCGCGGCGCCAGCGCGAGCTCCTGGAAGAGTTCGAGCAGCTCTCCTCGAAGGACAATTCGCCCCAGTCGAGCGGCTTCTTCGCCCGCATGAAGGACTTTTTCGAATCCTTCGGCGAGCCCTGAGTGGGGTGCGGCAGGGGTTGACGCGCTGCCTCAACGTCATCAACATCTTATGCCAGATCTTGCCTTGCCTTGTTCCACCTAGCTGCTAAGTAGCGGGTCGGGGAGCGTTGAGGAGAGCTCGCATGGCACGTGGTCCCGGGTTGCGCAAAGCGCTGGCGGAAAAATTCGACGACGAGCTGAAGTTCTTCAAAGGCTGGATCGACAAGCCGAAAGCTGTCGGCTCGATCGTTCCCACCAGTTCCGTGACCGCCCGCAAGATGGCCTCGATCGTCAACCCGAAATCGGGCCTGCCGGTGCTGGAGGTCGGCCCCGGCACCGGCGTCATCACCCGTGCCATCCTGGCCCAGGGCGTGAAGCCGGAGAACCTCTACGCGATCGAATACTCGACCGACTTCGTGCGCCATCTGCGCCGGCTCTATCCGCGCGTCAACGTCATCGAGGGCGACGCCTTCAACCTCGACGCAACACTCGGCGACAAGCGCGACTTGGTGTTCGATTCGGTCGTCTCCGGCGTGCCGCTGCTCAATTTCCCGGTCGCCCAGCGCATCGCCTACATCGAAAGCCTGCTCGACCGCATTCCCGTCGGCCGGCCGATCGTGCAGCTGACCTACGGCCCGCTCTCGCCGATTCCGCCCGGCCGCGGCGACTACACGGTCAAGCATTTCGATTTCATCATCCGCAACATTCCGCCGACGCAGCTGTGGATCTACCGGCGCGACGCATGTTGACCGAAAGCGCTTGGCCATCGAAAGCGCTTGGGGATTGATCGCTCTTCGACCTATACGTCTCTCGACAGGTGGCCGATGGCAGTAATCGCAAGAATCCTCGTCTTTGCAGGCTCGATCCGCACCGGCGCTTTCAGCGGCCGGACGGCCGATGTGGCGCAAAAGGAACTCGCCATGCAGGGTGCGGAGGTGACCCGCATCTCGCTCGGCGACTATCCGCTGCCGATCATGGACGAGGATCTTGAGAAGGACAAAGGCATTCCCGAGAATGCCGTGAAGCTCGGGCATCAGATTTCCGCCCATGACGGGCTGCTGATCGCGACGCCTGAATATAACGGCTCGATCCCGCCGCTCTTGAAGAATTCCATCGACTGGGTGAGCCGGCTCCGGCGCGACGGCAGCCGCTCGTTCAGGCCGCTTTACGGCAAGCCCGTCGCGCTCTGCTCCTCCTCCGAGGGCAAGTTTGCCGGCATACGCTGCATCAACCATCTGCGCGCGGTGCTGGTGCGCTGCCAGATGGAAGTGATCACGCCGGAATGCTCGGTTTCCGGCGCCGATGAAGCCTTCGCCGAGGACGGACAATTCCGCGACGCCAGACTGCACCAATCGATGGAGCGCCTATGCCGTACACTGATCGAAACCTCGCGCATGCTGTCCGTGAGGATCGAGGTCTGATGCATCCGGTCGAGACCATGCGCGACCGGCTGATCGTCGGCCTCGACGTGCCGACGCTGAAGGAAGCCGAAAAGACGGTGCGCGCGCTCGAAGGCAGCGTCTCTTTCTACAAGATCGGCTATCAGCTCGCCTTCGCCGGCGGGCTCGATTTCGCGCGCGAGCTCGCCAGCGGCGGCACCAAGGTCTTCCTCGACATGAAGCTGCTCGACATCGACAACACGGTGGCCAAGGGGGTCGAGAATATCGTCAGGATGGGGGTCTCGATGCTGACACTGCATGCCTATCCCAAGGCTATGCAGGCGGCGGTGGAAGCAGCCAAAGGCAGCGATCTCTGCCTGCTCGCGGTGACCGTGCTGACCTCGATGGACGAGCAGGACATGATCGATGCCGGCTATGAACACGATCCGCACACGCTGGTGCTGAGGCGCGCCGAACAGGCGCTGCATGCCGGCATGGGCGGCATCGTCTGCTCGGCCGAGGAGGCCGAAGCCGTGCGCCGGATCGTCGGTCCCGACATGGCCGTGGTCACGCCGGGTATACGGCCGAGCGGCAGCGACCATGGCGACCAGAAGCGTGTGGTGACGCCGGCGCAGGCGATCCGCAACGGCTCCAGCCACCTTGTCGTCGGCCGGCCGATCGTCAAGGCGCCGGATCGGCGGGCGGCGGCCGAGGCTATCTTGGCCGAAATGTGCTCGGCATAAGGCCGATCCGGTTTGCGAACCGAAACAGGAGAAAATGATGCCAAAGGGATATTGGGTTGCCCGCGTCGATGTGCGCGACCCGGAAGGCTACAAGGACTATGTCGCCGCCGCCAAACCGGCTTTCGAGCGCTTCGGCGCGAAATTCCTGGCGCGCGGCGGCGAGCATGAGAAGGCCGAGGGGCCCGGCCGCGCGCGCAATGTGATCATCGAGTTCGATTCGCTTGCCGCCGCACATGACTGCTACCACTCGCCGGAATATCAGCGCGCCGTCGCCATTCGCCAGAAAGTGGCCGACGGCGAGATCGTGCTGGTCGAGGGCGTTTGATCGTCTGAATCGTTCTGCCTTGACATGATCAAGGAAGGCGGTGGCGCAGAATAGAGATTTGCAGCGATCCTTCGCCGGCGTCTCAAAGCCGCTCCGCAGCCGCAGGCCGGTCCAATCCCTAAGCTTATGCCCTCAGCCGGCTGGTCGCCGTCTCCGCCATCGCATCCGCCAGGCTCATGCTCCATTGCCTGCGGCAATAGTCGCGGAAATCGAAGCAGGGCAGGCCGGGACAGACTTCGAACTCGATGAGATGGACGGTGTCGTCGGCTTCGACCCTGAAGTCGACCGAGAAGACGTCCTTCAGGCCAAGCCCGGCGATCAGCTCCTGCGCGATGGCGCGGATAGCGCGATCGGCCGCCGGCTGGCGGGCGGCGACCTGCTCGAGCTCCGGCTCGGCATAGGTGCCTGCGTCCCTGGCGGCCTGGCCGCTATCGCCGTAGAGCGCCATGGAGTCGGCCATGGTCTGAAAGTCGCCGCCGGACTCGACGAAGGCGATGCCGAGCGCCTCGACGCCGGTATCCGGCCTCATCCCGAGGAAGCTTGCCCGCACATTGCGGCCGGCGACATAAGGCTGGACGACGACATCGTCGCGATAATGGTCAAAGACACGCCGGCTGAGCTCCTGTGCACGACCAAGATCGCGACAGCGCGAATCCGGCCAGATGCCGATCTTGGCGCCGAGCCGGTTGGGTTTGACGAACCAGCCGGCGGGCGAGGACGGCGGGTCGACCAGCCATTTCCCATTGCGGGCCAGCCCGGCCGGCGGCACCGGCAGGCCAAGCGCGCCGAGCACGGCGCCGGAGCGGAACTTGTCCTGGCAGAGCGCGAACAGCGAATCGTCGGCGCCGATCGTCTTCAGTCCGTTCAGCCTTGCCAGTGCAGGCGAAGCGCCGCCGCGGAAATAGGCGATGCCGTCGGTCAGCGTCCAGACCAGGGTTTTGGCGGGATCGGCGTTCGCCAAGACGGTCGCGGCGTCGTCCAGCTCGACGGCCATCAAGGTGAGGCCGCGCGTTTCGCAAGCGGCGGCGAGCTGGCCGAATTCGGGCGCGAGGTCGGTCGACTGCGCCAGATAGGACGAGATCTCGGTTGCGCGTTCCGTCGGGTAGCCGTCGGCGACCAGCCGGTCGAAGCAAGCCTTCTCCGGCTCGTGGACAAGGATCAGCGTCGGGCCGTTGCTTGGCATGGAAGCTCCCAGAAGAGTCAGGTGCTACCATCGCATGGCGGTTGCAATCGGCTTTCAGGAAACCGACCTAAGCGAGCGATAATGCGCAAGCCGCTCAGGCGATCAGCACGCGCGGCTCGAAGCGGCCCCGGACCGGAATGTCGAGCAGGAAGGTCATGCCGGCCTGAGGATCGAGCTTGCGCTGCTTGTCGTCCTTGCCTTTCCAGGCCGATGTCACCGCAAGGCGGTCGGCGTTCGGCCCGACAAAGGCGGGGCAGGAAGGCTGGGTTACCGGCATCGGGATTTCGCGCAGCAGCATGCCGTCCGGCGAATAGGCCTTCACCGCCTTGCCGCCCCAGACGGCGTTCCACAGCACCCCGTCGCGGTCGACGACCGAGCCGTCGACATAGCCTTTTTGCGAACGATGATCGACGAAGATGTTCGGCTCGCCCGTCGGCAGGCCGGTCGCCGGATCGCAAGCGACGCGCATCAGAAGCCCGGTCGCGGTATCGGTGTAGTAGGCGATCGTCCCGTCGTCGGAAAAGCAGATCGAGTTGGACACGGTAATGTCGGAGAACAGTCGGCGAAGCTCGCCCTTGAAGAACCAGTAGATCGCGCCGGCGCCCTTGCCCTCGTCCTTGCCCATCGTGCCGGTCCACAACGCGCCGCAGGGATGGACGCGGGAATCGTTGGAGCGGGTCAGCGGATTGTCGGCTTCGATCGGCGTGTGCAGCGTCAGCCTGCCGGTCGCAACATCGCGGACCTGCAGGCCGATCTCGGTGGCGATCAGCTGGCGGGCATCGTCGATGATGGCGATGGCGCTGGCCATCACGCCGAGATCATGGATTTTCAGCGCGCCGGCGAGCGGCTTTTCCAGAAGCTTGCCATTGACGATGTCGAACCAGAACAGCGTGTCGGTGCCGGGATCGTAGCTCGGTCCCTCCCCCAACTGGCAAATGTGATCGCTGAAGACCGAAACGCTGTCCATCAAATCCCTCCGAAGGCTTCGTCCCAGGCCGCGACCGCGGCGCGGGCGCGCTCAGCCACTTCATCGACGCTGGCGCCCGGCTTATAAAGGCTCGACCCCAGGCCGAAGACGCTGACGCCGACGGCTTTGTAGCCGGCAAAATCCTTGTCCGAAACGCCGCCGACGGCGCCGATCAGCGCCGTTGCCGGCAGCACGGCGCGGATCGCCGAAATGCCGCCGGCGCCGAGCACGCTTGCCGGGAAGAATTTAAGCGCCGAAGCACCGAGCCTGATCGCCTGGAAGGCCTCGGTGGGCGTGAACACGCCCGGCATCGTCACCATGCCATACTTCATGGCGCGGCCCATGACATCGGCATCGATGTTGGGGCTGACCAGCAGCCGGCCGCCGGCCTTATGCAAGGCATTGACATCGGCCGCCGTCAGCACCGTGCCGGCGCCGACCAGTGCGGTTTCGGGGAGGACTTCCGCGATCCTGGTGATCGACGAAAACGGTTCCGGCGAATTGAGCGGCACCTCGATCGCCTCGATGCCGGCGTCGAAGATCGCCTGGCCTATTGAGATCGCCTCGGTCGGCTTGAGGCCACGCAAGATGGCGACCAGCCCGCGTTTCAGTCTGGGAAAGGGTGCTGTCTGTGTCACGCGTCGCCTCCGATCATGCGGTTCTCGCGCGCGGCTTCGACAAGGCCGGCGCGCACCGCTTCATCCGCATCGACGACCCGAAAAGCAAGACCGGCGAAGCCAAGAGCGGCGCCATAGAGCGAAGCCAGCGCGCCGGAAGCGATCAGCACGACGGGCGCTCCACCGACGCCGTAGCGCCGCTTCGCCGAAGCGATCTCGCCGCCGATCAACAGCCCGGACAGGCACGCCGCCGCCTCGTCGGATTTCAAATCCTGCAGCAGCCCGGCGGCGCGGATCGCAAACAGCTTTGAGGTAACGTCGCCGCCTTCGCCCAGCGCCCGCTCGCACCACTGGCGGAAAAACGGACCATCCGCCGTGACCGGCGCCGGATGCTCGCCCAGCGAATGTTTCAGGATCGAATGCGCGGCCAATACCGAAAACAACTCGCCGGTCGGCCAGGTGCCGAAGCCGGCGACCGCGCCGTCCTCGGCCACGACCCATTTGGAATGGGTGCCCGGCATGCAGACGATGTGGCGCCCCGTTGGCGGCAGATTCGCGCCGGCAAGCTGCGTTTCCTCGCCGCGCATGACATCCGGCGCGTCGGCGAGGCGCTGGGCGAGGCCGGGCACGATACGGATGTCGCGGCGCTCGCC
>NZ_RZST01000164.1:0-12511 GCF_003997575.1 Mesorhizobium sp. M1A.F.Ca.IN.022.07.1.1 | reverse complement strand
GTTCCGGCCATATGCTGATGTCTATCGGGCTCAGGGCTGCTTCTTGATCGAGGCGACTTTTCCGCGCGCTTTCTTCATTTTCGCCAGCCCCAAGTTAAAGCCACGGGTGGTCAGCGCAGCGAGCGAGGTCGACTTCACCGACTACGACTTAAGACCACCGTCCGTGGTCTTCGTCGATCCGTTTACGCGTGATCCGATTGCCCGGAAAGATCTATACCTGAAAATGCTTAGACGTCCGCCGCTGCCCGGAACGCCGCCGGAGATGATAGGAGCTCTCATCCAGCAGAACGCCGTGCCGCTGACGGACTTCATCCAGGCCAACAGTCCCGAGGACGAACCATTCCTGTGCATGGCGGGCGTCCGGGAATACCACGACAATCCAGCCCATTCAGGTGATCCATGGCTACTTCATCGGGGTTCTGGCGAAGGCTGTTTGGCCTTCATCCTGGACAAGATCATCAAGTACGGAATCGTTCCTATAGAGCAGTTGCAGATTCAACTCCAACCGACAATCGTAGGAATGGTGGTATCCCCTCAGGCGATACAAGAATGACTGGTTTGAGAGATGTAACGATCGTGACTCTCCCGCGCGGCTGCATCTCGACCACGCATGGGCATCTGCGCTCAGTTGGTCGCGAGGGCAATGAGGGGATGGCACTTTGGGTCGGCGTTCAGGAAGACCGGCACTTTGCCGTAACAGAGACGGTTATCCCGGCGCAGCGTCACATTCGAACAAACGATGGCGTTTGCGTGATCGTTGCGGCCGAAGAACTGCACCGGCTCAATGTCTGGCTCTACAAAAGCGGCCTGAAACTCTTGGCCCAGATTCACAGCCATCCGGGCCGCGCCTACCATTCGACGACGGACGACGCTTATGCGGTTGCTACCACGGTTGGGTGTCTGTCGCTGGTGGTGCCGAATTTCGCCCGCGAGCCTTTCGATTTTGCTCGGGTCGCCGCCTATCGGCTTGACGAAAAGGCCAAATGGAATGCGCTCCCTCCCGCGGCACTGTCGCGAATGATCATGATATCGAGTTGAACAATGGCATTCGCTAACTTCATCGATCGCGCCGCCACGGCGGCATCTCAGGTCCTGGCCGATTTTCATCTGGGAGACTTCAAAGCAGCTCTTGAAAAGCAGGTCGTGGCAGTCGCCTTCGACCATCAGGCCGCTTCCTGCGCCGAAGGCCAGGCGACATTAGATCTTGCGGTGAGATTGCTCGCTAGGCTCTACCCGGTTCTGGCGATACTCCCGCTGGACAGCGCGGCGAGCTCTCAAGCCCAAGCGCTGGAGCGCTTGGCAAAGTCGATCAATCCAAAAGTCGGCATCCGGCGTTCCGGCAAGTCTGCCACCGTCTGCGTCGTTGCAGGGGTAACGCGCCCATCACTCCGGTGCCCGATCTTTTTCGTGGGATCGGACGGTTGGGCGGCAAAGCTGTCGCGTACGGACCCGGTGGGCTCTGGCCCAAGTCTGCTGCCTTATGGAGCTGGCGCCGCCAGTTGCTTCGGCGCCGCCAACGTCTTTCGAACTATCTTCGCCGCCCAGTTGACCGGCGCCGAGTTGGACGAAACCATCGACCTCTCGCTATGCAGCTACGACAAGACCAAAGCCGGGGAGGCTGGCCCGATCGACTTTCCAGTCGACCTTGGCGAAACCCACCTCGTTGGGCTCGGTGCGATAGGCCATGGCTCGCTTTGGGCGCTAGCGAGACAACCCGATCTCAAGGGTCGTCTGCATGTAATCGATCACGAAGCGATCGAACTCTCAAACCTGCAGCGCTACGCATTGGCCGGCCAGGCGGAGATTGGTATGTCCAAGGCGGTTCTTGCAGCCACCGCCCTTAGATCGACTGCCCTTGAGGTCGAGGCGCACCCTCTGACGTGGGCAGAATATGTTGCGCGCCGGGGCAATTGGGTCTTCGACCAAGTGGGTGTGGCGCTTGACACCGCCGCCGACCGTCTGGCTGTCCAAGGTGCACTGCCGCGATGGATCGCAAACGCTTGGACGCAGGAGCACGATCTCGGTATCTCCCGGCATGGTTTCGATGACGGCCAGGCTTGCCTTTGTTGCATGTACCTGCCATCCGGAAAATCCAAGGACGAGCACCAGCTGATTGCCGAGGAACTCGGAATACCGGAAGCACACGAGCAGGTGAAAACGCTCCTGCAGACCAATGCCGGAGTTCCCAACGACTTTGTAGTTCGCGTGGCTACAGCGATGGCTGTGCCGTTTGAACCGCTAGCCCCGTTTGTCGGCCAGCCCCTGCGCTCCTTTTATCAGCAGGCTATCTGCGGCGGTCTGGTGTTCCAGCTTAGCGAAGGAAGTCGCCGCGTTCGAACTGTCGTTCCGATGGCCTTTCAGTCGGTGCTTGCCGGGATTATGCTTGCCGCGGATTTGGTCAAACATAGTGCGGGGTTTCCCATGAGCCCGACGACGAGCACTCGGGTGAATCTTCTGCGCCCCCTTGGCTCTCACTTGCACGATCCGAAGGCCAAGGACTCCAGCGGCCGCTGCATCTGTAGCGACGACGATTTCATTGCCGCTTACAGGCGCAAATACGGCGAGCCCGTTGATCAGGTAAGCGATGTCTCGGCCGCCTAAGCAGACGCGCACCTCTCCGTGGACGCAGGGGGCGCGGCTTGTGGGCGTGACCATGGGCGCCATTATGACACGCTTGGCCCGCTCCTTTGCCCGCCTATCGTCCTCCGCGCATGATCCCTGACACCTCCTTGCCGACGTGATGATCCAGCACCAGCCGCCATGGCACCAGAGGCTGGTCAAACCTCCGTTGTTGGCCGGTTTGGACAGTGCTGCATCAGGTCTCGACCGACGTCTCGACAGTCAGGGCTGCTTCGACGGGTGTGAAGATGTCAACATCGACCCCAGGCGCCCGAATCGTCACAATCAGGGCGTACCGAGCCAGAGCGTCGACGCGTTCCAGGTAAGGCTTCTCCTTCCACCAGCCCCCGACCGGGAACACGCCGATCGCGTCACGCTCGGCGAGATCGGCGGCGCTGCCCGACCAGAAATCGGCGTGCAACGAGCCGCGATCGCGGAAGGTGCCGAGCAGCCACTCTTCTCCGCCTCCAGCAGGCGCCCCTTCCTCCTCGTCCCGAGCGGCCTGATTGATGCGGGCTCGGAATTCGTCGACTGTCTCGGTCGCTGACTTTACTCTGAACCGAAGACCATGGGACGCGTAACGATGCCGGCGGGTCCATCCGCGTTCACCGGGGTTGGGTTCGATGAAATAGGACAGCGTGACGCGGAGCTCGACCTGGGCAGCGCCGAGCGCCGCGAGCTGCTCCTTCGGCCAAGGCAGGCGATGCAGCTTCATGTCACGCGTTTTGGCAGCCGCGCCGCCCTCGCGCTGGAAAGGCTGAAGCTCATCTTCAACGATAAGCGTGAGGTCGTTCACCGTTGACAGAAGCGCGCGCCCAAGATCTGGCACGCCATAACCATAGCGCCGCACGAGCGCCTGGATCTCGCCCTTCGCTCCGTTGCACGCATCGATGCGTGCGCGCATCGCCGGAGTCCATTCGGCCGAGTGGACGATCAGGGCGCGAACCGTTTCAGGCCACAGCTCGGGGCGCGCTGATAGAATTAGTCCCGCCATCCGTGCGGCATGGGCCGTTGCCGCGCTCGTATCTCCGAGGGTGGTGAAGTGGCGCAGTTCGGGTCGATAGAAAGTGGTCAATATCTGCAGATCGTCGATCGGCTCGCCAGGCAACACACCGTCATGGGCGAGATTGCCGCCTTCGAAGACGACCTCGGGCTTCACCGGCCACTGCCTGTCCCAAACGACCGAAGTGCGACTGCGCGGCGAGAGCTCGCCGACCGGCGCGATCGGAGCGTAGCCCGCAAAGTCGGTGTCAATGATATCGACCTTTTCTGTGAAAGCGCCGACCGTCAGCGCATTCCAGGCCTGAGAAGGATCATCGACTGCTTCCAGATCGTTGCGCGTCAAATGCTCGGCCGGCATGAGGTCATCGCCGATGTTGCCGGCAGAGAGAACGATCAAGCGTCGCTGTTCCTCTTCGAAACAGAGTTGGTCGATAGCGGCAGACCACGATGTGGGCCTTCCACGCGCCGGACTGGCGCTTGTCACAGCCATTGCGATCGCGCGGCGGCGCTCCGGCGCCTGCACCTCGGCGCGGGCGATCGCTTCCGCGGTGATCGCGCCATAGAGTTCTGGATCGTTTGCCTCGTCTTCTGGCGGAAGGATACGAACACTCTCCAGCCGAAAGGGCAATGGAACTGGATCGCCTCCGACCAGGAGCGGGACCAGATCACCGTACAGGCCGACACCTGCCATTCGCGTCCCGTGGCCGCTCCACGCAGGTGTGTCGTCGCTGCCCCATGCCGGTTTGACGGTGTGCCAGTCTTCAACGGCAAGTGCGGGTTCGATCAACGGGTGGGTGCGACGCACGCCGCTGTCGAGAATGCAGACCGCAATATCGGTTGAGGCGGTCTGACGCGCCCGAGAAGCTCGTCGCTCCAGTCCCTTTGCTCCGCGCCGCCAAGGCCCATGAAGAAGGACGGCGTATCCTTCGCGCGCCGCAGCTCGGCGACGACATCGCTGTGCGCAATCATGCGGTCGAGCATTGCCGTGCTGGCGAGTGCCAGCATGACCACCCGCTCCGGAAACCTGACCGCATGCGTGCGCAAAGTGATGTTCAGGGCTTCGGCAATGTGCTCGAAGTTCTCGCGGCGACCGTCGCGCAGCCAGACTTCCCACCACACCTGCTCGTCAGCGGCCTGGGGGAAGAGGTCGTCGTGGTCGGTAAACAACGATCGTGCAGTCGCCAGCCTGACTGTCTCCATGCGGGAGACGAGCGGCTCGTTGCGCGGTCTGCCGCGGTCAGTGTCAACGTCTCGATACGCCTCGACTTTCCGCAAATAATAGGCTTGCGCGCTTTGCGGCAGGAACACCGACGCTGTGATGGGAGCACCGGGTTGAGTTGGCTCATGGACGGCGACCAGCTCCATGTGCTGGCGACGATCGGCCAACTGGTCGAGGGCCGCCCGTCCGGACATGGGCAGATCGATCTCGAGATAAAAGCCAGGCGTGCCGACCGACAGCTGGGGGTCACGCGCCGCAATCTGCTGGCGTGCACTTTCGACCGCTTGTTCGATGGATTGCGTCAAGGCCGCAGCATGCGACGCCCGATCACGCGCCGGCAGCGGCGGTGCATGTATAAGTTGGTTGGGCCGCCGATAGGCTTCCCGAATGCCGTTGTTGCGAAGGTGGATATGGGCGCGGTCGCGCGGAAAATCGTCTGCCATTATGATCTGTGCTGTCGCTACTCAGACAGCGAAGCCTGCCGGCGTTCCTTCAGAGCGTCGATGAGCGCTTCCGAGGTGATCCGCCCCCCCCGCAATATGATGGTTTTTGCAGCGTCGTCGGCCGCGCGGGTGATCTCGGCCTGCGACAGTCTCTCTGCCTGAGAGATCGCCTCGTTCCAGGCAAGCCCTCTGGTGTCGAAGCGGTCGAGTCGAGCCCGAAGCAGCGCCTCGATAATCGGCCGATCGGGCACGGCGTATTCGATGACATCGTCGAAACGGCGGAACAAAGCTCTGTCGAGCAGCTCGGGATGATTTGTTGCCGCAATAATCAGGCTGTGGCTGTCGTCTTGCTCGAGAAACTGCAGAAACGAATTCAGCACGCGCCGAATCTCGCCAACATCCTGGCGTTCGCCTCGACGCGCGCCGATGGCATCGAATTCGTCAAAGAAGTAGACGCCCCGCGTCGCCTGCATTGCATCAAAAACAAGCCGCAGCTTTCCGGCAGTCTCTCCCATGAACTTGGTGATCAAACCATCGAGGACGATCGTGAAAAGGGGCAGATGAAGCTCCCCGGCCAATGCCGATGCGGTCATCGTCTTGCCTGATCCTGGCGGGCCGACCAGAAGCAGTTTGCGACGGGGAACAAGCCCGTGCTCGCGCAAGCTTGCTTGTTGGCGCTGCTCTCCCAGCACGCGGTGCAGGCGCGAGCGCAGACTGTCCGGCAAAATCATGTCGGTCAGTCGCAGGTCCGGATAGCGCACATGCAGGAGCCCTGCGAGCTCGCCCTTTGGCTGAAAAAGGGGAACCGGCCGACTGCTCTTGGCAATCCGGGCGTCCCTGCTCTTGGCTGCGTCGACCAGATCCTTGAGCTCCTGAGCAAGCTTGCCATGGCCTTGACGTGCCTCATGCGCAGCAAGCTGCATCGCGATAGAGAGGAAACGATCCTCGTCGCCGGCAAAGTGGCTTTTAAGCAGCGTCACGATATGGCGGGCCGTGGTCATGGCTCTCTTCTGGGGTATCCGTTTACTTGGCGAAGCGCATGCAACCTAAACGCTTTCAACGGCGATTTGTATCGCGCAATGGTGTTTTTTCTCTTGTCGATGTTCGCCCGTGGCAACTTCAGCGGTGAACTGTTGCGCCGCGGTCATAGGCCAGCCGGAATAACGCCGGCCAGCAGACAACAGTCCGCATCTTCGAGCGCTCGAAGTCTGGCCACTCACGCAGCGTGTCGGGTCCGAACGCTCCAAAGCCGCCCCGCCTGGCAGGTCCATGCGACCGATTGCGGGCGTGCGGCCATAAGGTCTACGCGGGCTCGCATGGCTGCCCGCGCCGCTGGCTAAAAAAGCTGTACACCATCTCACGAAACACCAGGTCCGCTCCTTTGCCGGCCGACGGTCCATGAAATCCCCTCCCCACTCACGACACCGGAGACCTCCTTGCCCACATGGCGCTCAAGCACCGGCCGCCATGGCACCAGCGTGAACTCGCGCGACTTCTCAACGACGGCATATTTTCCGCTGGCAAGCTCGACGGAGCGGCGGAGCGTACCCTCTACTCGTCCTCCGGATCGCGCTTCGGCATAGGGCAGGCCAAGTTCCTCCGACAGTTGGCCAGCAACACGGTTCAGTTCTCGCTGGCGCAGGATCGAAAGCATGTTGGCTCGATAGACGATCCGATCCTGTTCTTCATGCGCGTGGCCTTGCGCGATCAGCCACTCCCGCCGGCGAGCTTGCGCCTCTCTCACGTCGCAGCCGAAGCCGGATCCGTGCAAAGGCTCGGGTCTATCGGCAACCAGCTCCCGGTCGAGCCAGGTGGCGCCGTTGAAGCTGACCTGTCGCTCCAGCGCCATTGAGGAGAGCTTGTCGACAACGAAAGGCTCGGCCCTGGCCCGCTGGCCCTCATAATTCGCGACGCGATCGAGATGGTCCGGCGCGATGAGCCAGGTGCCGTTCGGCTCTCGCTCAACGCCGCCGGTCGCGCGGCGGATCGCCTCCAGCCGCCGCACATGCGTTCGCGCAAAGCTCTCGGTGGCGGATGGGTCATGCTTCAGGTGGATATCGACGTCGTAACGGCCGCCATTCGCGGCGGCGATTTCGGCGATGGTACGATCGACCCGCCTCGGCTCGGTGTTCCTTGGCGCGACACGCACGATGCAGCCATTAGGCATCGTTTCCATCGCCTCGCCTCTACCGATGTCGATCCAATGGCTCTTACCGTCGACGGCGTCGACGATCATGTAGTGGCGGTCATTGATCTCGTCGGCCAGTCCACGCGCGACAACGCGACCGACGAGAGACTGGACGGGCTCGCCGGCTCGATCGTGGATCACCCAGTCGGCGGCACTGCGTGCAAGCCCCTTGCCGGCCAGTTCGCGGTGGATGGTCTTGATGATGTCGCCGCGTTCGCCGGTGCGGCGCAGCGTGGCTTCGAGCTCATCGTCGAGGCGCCAGGAGCCAGCGCCGACCTCCGCGGCCAGACCCATCCGCTCGAGCTTGCGCAGCCGTCCCTGGTGCAGCGTCTGGCGAATGGCGTCGGGACCGCCCGGCGAGACCAGCCCGTCATCATCACGCATGCTGAGCAGCCGACGGTCGATGCTGGTGAAGCGTTCCTGCTCCATTTCCCGGCGCAGGCGAAGCTCAATCTCGCGGTCGGTTCGCGGACCGAGATCGAGGCTGACCAGCTCGGCCGCCCGCTCGCGGATGCCAGATGAGATATATTCGCGCGCGATGACCAGGTTCTCGCCACGGTCGTCCCTGCCTCGGACGATGATGTGGCTGTGCGGGTGGCCGGTGTTGAAATGATCAACCGCGACCCAGTCGAGCTTCGTGCCGAGGTCTTCCTGCATCTGCGCCATGAGCCGCCGCGTCAGCGCCTTCAGGTCTTCATACTCGATGCCGTCTTCGGCAGCGACGATGAAGCGGAATTGGTGGCGGTCGCCGTCCGCGCGATCGATGAACGCCTTGCCGTCGACGCGGTCGCTGTCGGCGCCGTAGAGCTCGCCAGGCGCACCTTCTCGGGTGACGCCGTCGCGCTGAAGATAGCGTAGATGGGCACGCGCCCCGTCCGCGCCCTTGCCGGCGAGCTTGACGATCCGCGCCTTGACGATCACCCGGCGCTGGCGGAAGGCGGCATACCGGTCGCGCGATTTCAGCAGCGCCGCAGCCGCCCCGCCGCGCCCTGTCCGGCTGCCCGTGAAGCGACCGCCGGGCTGGGGCTGGCCGCCGGCTCGGTTGACGGCTGCCCGGACTTGACCGGCATAGCGTTTGCCTGCCTTCGAGCCGCGCGACCCGATTTTGCCGAGCTTCGGCCTGAACTCGTCATCCTTCATGCGAGCCTCCCAGACATATCAAGCAAAATCAGACACTTACACGTCCAACCCTCTTGGCACCGGCGGCAGCCTCCTGGAAAAACGATGTGCAGACAAAGATTTAACCGCCTCCTGGAGGCGGTACCTTTATCTTGCCTTACGCGCCCAGCCCCGCCAGACGCGCCCCCGTCCGCCCATGGCTAACGCACCGGCTCCTTCGGCTGCGCGCCGTCCTTGCCGAGCGGCACGAAGAGATCGCCGTTTCGCACGCCTGAGTGAACACCGTCATGAATGAAGAACAGCGACCGTCCGAGAGGAGCGATTTGCGCCTTTGGAGCGACAGATTGGCTTTCGAACGCCTCGATGTCGGCCGCCGAAACTCCGGCCGCCTTGAGTTGGTCGAGGTACTCGACGGTCTCTTCTGGCAGCGGTTTGCCACGCTTCAAATGCTCGTCGTAGCGCTCGGGACCGGCATTGTAGGCGCCAAACAGGCCAGGAAATCCGAAGCGGTCATACATGGCGCTGAGATAGGCCGTGCCGGCCAGGATATTGTCGCGCGGATCGTGGGGGTTAGGCCCAAGGCCGTGTTCGACCCGCATCTCCTCATAGGTGCCGGGCATCACCTGCATGAGGCCCATGGCGCCAGCGGGGGAGGTGATGGGGCGGCCGCCGCGCATTGTCTTGCCGCCGCTTTCGGCAGCCATGACGGCATAGATCCAGGCTTGGGGAATATGGAAGCGCCGGCTTGCTTCCGATACCAACGTCTGCCACTTTCGCAGCTGCGGACTTTGGGAGATGGCGACCGGCTCAGCGCCGGTCGAGGCGGAACAGGCGCATGGCGCAATGGCGATCATGCCCAACAAGAGGAGGGTCACTCGGTCCATAGCGGTACGAGCCTCCCGATGACATTTTGAGTGGGAACAGGCCCGAAATAGCGGCTGTCGAAGGAGCGGTTTTTGTCGCTGCCGAGCAGGAAAACCTCGTTATCCCCGAGCGCTCGGCAGCCGTTCCACCATGGCAAAGGTCGGCCTTCGGCGTCGATTTTGAGCCGGCGCGCGACGATGTCGCCGCCGATGATGATGGCGTCATTGAAGGCGCAGACATTATCGTCCGGCAGCGCTGCAAGACGTTTTGCCAGCGGCACATTGCGAGGCAGATAGCTGCGCTCGGCGGCGAGATACGCCGCGTATTCAGGCGGGCGCACGAGCACGAGATCGCCACGCGCCAGCGCTCCCGCAGCGATGCGGTAAAGGCCGATCGGCGCGCTGGCCGAGGCGTTCCAGACCAGCCAAGGGGTGGGCTTTCCCAGCGCCGTGAAGCCCAAAAGACCGAGACCGGCCGCGGCCAAGGCGACCGTCTTACGGGCTCGAACACGCCTCAGGCGGCTGCCGATCAGATGGATGGAAGGGCGCCGCCTCATGAACGGCCTCCCGTGCCGCCCTGGCCGGAACCGGCCTTGCCATCGCCGGCGGTGGAGTGCTGCGGGTGTCCTTTCGACCAATGGTCGAGTTCGTCGATGTGATAGCGGACATAGCGGCCGTGCTTGCGGAATTTCGGGCCGCCGCCCTTGAGCCGCATCTTTTCGAGCGTGCGCTGGGAGAGCCCGATATAGAAGGCGGCTTGGGCTGTGCTGAGAAACGGGCTGCCCTTTTTCGCGCGGGCCGCGCGTTCGTTTTCGTCGTCCATGATGATCCTCGTTTCGCTTCGGACAAGCGAGGGCGAGGATGGGCGAGGGAGATCGTCTCGGGGACGGGCGAAGAGTCGGGGGAGAGTTTTCGCCGCCCTTTAGGGCGGACGGGGTTTGGGTGGAACTCCTGGGAATGAGCCCCGCGCCGGGGCTGCGGCGCGAGGCTCTATCTCGGCCGGTCAGTCGGCCGGGTTCCAGATGATGGCGTAGGTGTCGTGATCGTCCTGGCCGGCGGCGCGGCCGAGATTGGCGTAGAGCTTGCGCGGTCCGAACTCCGGCGCTGCAATCGACAGGCTCACATAATCCTTGCCGGAAGTCTCGCCGGTGCGGATCCAGCCGGCGCCAACTTCGACTCCTTGCGTAAGCACCCGGAAGTCGGGATGGTTGTCGGCGCTCTTGGCCTGGTTGGGGACGATATCGATGTCGGCGCGGACGCTGAGCGTCTTGAGCTGGCCCTTGTAGGCGCCGTTTTCCTGCTTGTTGACGTAACCGATCGCGGTCATTTCGAAGTCTCCTTTTGTGGTTTCGCCGGGGACCATCCCCTGCGATGGCGCACCGTAATGGGCGCGTCAGGACCGCCTGAATCCGACAGGGCCGCAGCGACAGCGAAGGATCCGAGCGGGCAGCTTTTTTGTGAGCGAAGCGGCGCGAGGAAGCCGCCGCAGGCGGCGGGGAAAAAAGCTGATGGCGAGGGTTTCGGGCGGCCGGACCCGCCCATAGGTCGACAAGCCAGCCGCAGGGATGGTCCTTGGAGAGAGCATGGAGACCGCTCGCCAAGTGCGGTCTTTCAGCCAAGCAGGACGCCGGGATGAAACGGCCTGCAAAGATGCTGCGCCCTTATGCCGGATCGAGATCGTGCCAGCGGGTCGGGCGCCAGAGCAGACATCCGGCATGGTGCGATCTATGAAAGCAGGGCTCGCCAGCGGGAATTTGATACGCGAAGGGGCCAAAGCAAGGCTGGATGAGAAGCCGGTGCTACCTGCAGGTCCAGTGTCATGTGGCGGCGCTCGGGAAACCGCTACGCAACGTGACGCGCTCTTATGAGGCGAACAGACCGGCCCCAAAACCGATCGACCGGTGGTCGGCGCGAAACGCGTCATGCCTGTCCGAAAGCTGACAGTGGCAGAAGACGCATGTCGGGTTCCGCACAATTGACCATGCTGGATTTGTGAGGTTTTCAGGGAGAGCCATGCGTTCACTACCCAGTGAGCTTTGGCACGGCATTTGCACTTGAGATGTGGCAACACGGATCGAAGGTTGACTGCATGCACAAGCGCGAGATGAGCAATGCTCTCCTTTCCTGGAGGCTTGGCAGCAGATTCGATTGTGACGTTGCGAGGAGCTTCAGCCGCTCGCGGCGGAAGTGATCTCAAATCTGAAGGCACCGTTGGGACCGCAGCCATCAAACACATCTTTCTCTTTTTCGCAGCTCGTCATCAACGCGATGCGGACTTCTTCGCGTCGACGGCGGCCGAAGGTGGAGAAGGGCTCGACTTGCAAAAAGGAGTTGTCAATGACGTCTTACGTTCGCACCAACAGCCCGGCGCAGGTGCGCTCACTGTCCACCTTTGGCAAGCATCTGCAAAGGAGCGTGCTGACGGCGACGCTGCTTGCCGCGGCTTCGACGGGAAGTGAAGCGCAGCCCTATGTTCGTGCTGACGGCAGCACGACTGACGACTTGGAAGCGGCGCGCGCAAGTTGGCGTCATGACGCCGAATTCAATGGAAATGTGGGGCTCGCAGCCATCAACGCGGATGCGCGTATGCGTTGGGTTCCACCGGGGAGGGGGCCAGAGCTCCTCGCCTGCCCTCGTCCGTCTTGACGAGTGCCCGCTTACAGCCTACCTCACTATCGCGTTAGCACTCGTCCATCGCGAGTGCTAACAAAAACCCCTCAACATCCGCACCAGGGAAAAATCCGAAAATGGCAAAGTCGAAGTTCCGCCCGCTGCATGACCGCGTGGTCGTTCGCCGGGTCGAATCCGAATCCAAGACCGCTGGCGGGATCATCATCCCGGATACGGCAAAGGAAAAGCCGCAGGAAGGCGAGATCATCGCCGTTGGTTCCGGCGCCCGTGACGAAGCCGGCAAGCTCGTCCCACTGGACGTCAAGGCCGGCGATCGCATCCTGTTCGGCAAGTGGTCGGGCACCGAAGTCAAGCTCAATGGCGAAGACCTTCTGATCATGAAGGAATCCGACATCATGGGCATCATCGGCTCATATCAGGCCCTTTC
>NZ_RZST01000163.1:0-12512 GCF_003997575.1 Mesorhizobium sp. M1A.F.Ca.IN.022.07.1.1 | reverse complement strand
CCCCTCACCTGCCTGCCGGCATCCTCTCCCCGTATTGCGGGGAGAGGGCGCTCTCATCATGGTTTTCGCCAGTCGCCAGCGTTGCTAGGCGGCAGCCAGCGCTGCCTTCGACACTCGCCATCGGCAGCACCGTACGCGCGTTTAAGCAGGTTACCGCGGCGCCCGCTTTGCCAGAATCCGCTGCAGGGTGCGCCGGTGCATGTTGAGCCGGCGCGCGGTCTCGGAGACGTTGCGGTCGCACATTTCGTAGACGCGCTGGATATGTTCCCAGCGCACGCGGTCGGCCGACATCGGGTTTTCCGGGGGTGCGGCCCGCTCGCCCGCGGTGCGGGTCAGCGCCGCGAAGACATCGTCGGCATCGGCGGGCTTCGACAGGTAGTCGACAGCGCCGAGCTTCACCGCCGTCACCGCGGTGGCGATGTTGCCGTAGCCGGTCAGGATGATGGTGCGGGAATCGTCGCGCTTCTCGCGGATGGCGGCGACCACGTCGAGGCCGTTGCCGTCGCCCAGCCGCATGTCGACCACCGCATAGGCCGGCGGGCGGGCGCGCGCCTTGGCGACGGCCTCTTCCACGCTTTCCGCCGTCTCGACCGCGAAGCCCCTGGTTTCCATGGCGCGGGCAAGCCGGGTGAGAAATGGCTTGTCGTCGTCGACGATCAGCAGCGAGGTGTCCTCGCCTTCTACCATTGCGCCGGTGGGTTCTTCTGCGCTCATTTGCGTCAGCATCCTACTGCCTTACTTTTACGCAGATACAATTCTGCAACAGCAATGTCCAATTTTTACAGCCGGCAACAAAGCTGCCATGCGCCAAATGCATAGGCTCACGCACTGTCGAATGCGGTGCCCGGGGCATGCTCGGGATTGAGGAAGACGCCGCGAGGCCAGGTGATCTGCACCATCGCCCCCTCGCCGAGCCCGCTCGAATTGCGAAAATCGATCGTCGCGCCCGAGCGCTCCAGCAACGTCTTGGCGATGAAAAGCCCGAGCCCGAGGCCGCCGCCGGCCTCTGTCCCCTGGCGCGTCGACATATAGGGCTCGCCGATGCGGTCGATGATTTCCGGCGGGAAGCCCGGCCCGTCGTCAATGATCGAGAAGGAGACCTCCTCACCGTCCCAGTTCCAGCTGACGGTGACCGTGTCCTTGGCGAAGTCGACGGCGTTCTCGACCAGATTGCCGAGCCCGTAGATGACGCCGGGGCTGCGCTGCCCGACCGGCTCCGGGCCGATGCGCTCGCCGGGGCGCAGCCGGATCGAGATGCCGAAGTCGCGGTGCGGCGCCGTCACTTCCTCGACCAGCGAGGTCAGCGGCAGGCGCGAAAGATGCGCCTCGCCTTCCGAGGACAGGCTGGTCAGCCGCTTCAGGATCTCGCGGCAACGCTCGCTCTGCGAGCGCAGCAGCTTCACGTCCTCGCTGAATTTCGGATCTTCTCCCAGCGCCTTTTCCATTTCCTTGGCGACGACGGTGATGGTGGCCAAAGGCGTGCCGAGCTCATGCGCGGCGGCCGCCGCGAGGCCATCGAGCGCCGAAAGATGCTGCTCGCGCTGCAGCACCAGCTCGGTGGCGGCGAGCGCGTTGGCGAGCAGGCGTGCCTCGGCCGCGACGCGGAAGGCGTAAATCGCGGTGAAGGCGATCGAGGCGAACACCGCCATCCACATGCCGGCGACATAGATGAAGGGCATCGACAGCGGCGCGCCTTCGTACCAGGGCAGCGGCAGATGGAAGAACACAAGCAGCGTGGCCGCCGCGATGACCAGCGCGCCGAGCACCGCGGTGAGGCGCAGCGGCAGTGATGCGGCGGAAATGACGACGGGCACCGAGAGCAGGACCGAAAACGGGTTGGTCAGGCCGCCGGTCATATAGAGCAGGCCGGCGAGCTGCAGGCTGTCGATGGTGAGGATGACGAAGGCCGAGAGCGGGGTCAGCCGATGCGCCGCGGGATAGCGGAAGGTGAGCCAGAGGTTCATCCAGGCCGAGCAGGCGATCAGCGCGAAGCACAGCGAGACCGGAAGCGGGAATTTCAGCCCGTAGCCGACGACGAGCACCGCGATGCTCTGGCCGACAATGGCCAGCCAGCGCAGGCGGATCAGCGTGTTGAGCCGCAGCCGCTGGCTCTGCTGGGAATCGGGCGCGCGCAGAATATTGATCATCGACTTACGATTATAGCCGCAGGAGGGTGAGCGCTAGTAGCGCTGTGACTGCGACTTGACCGGTCAGCGGCCGTTGTTTCGGTTCACCATCATGAGGGCTTGATGATTGGCCTAGGCCCCTCGCGACTTCGTCATCCACGGGCGGAGCGACGCGAAGCGGAGCGCAGGCCCGAGGATGACGAAGTGATGGGCGTTTGCGCCAATCGCCAACGCACGTTGCCCACTAACGCGAATGGCCCGCCGAAAGCGGCACGAACCTATGTCCCGCGCGGCTTGGCGCGGCTGGTGGCGGCCGCCAGCAGCGGGTTTTCCGGCCAGACATGCTTAGGATAGCGACCGCGCATATCGGTGCGCACATCCGCCCACGAGCCGCGCCAGAAGCCGGGCAGATCGCGCGTCGTCTGGATCGGGCGATGCGCCGGCGACAACAGCTCCAGAGTCAGCGGCACCGTACCGCCCGCGACCGAAGGATGGCGATCGAGGCCGAACAGCTCCTGCACGCGGATCGCCAGCACCGGCCATTCGCCGTCATAGCGGATCGGCACATGGCTGCCCGAGGGCGCGTCGAAATGGGTCGGCGCCAGCGCGTCGACCTCGCGCTGCAGGTCGTGCGGGACCAGCGACATCAGCCCCGCCGCAAGCGCCGTCGGCCTGATCGCCGCGAAGGAGGCCTCGCCGGCAAGGAAAGGCAGCAACCAGTCGTCGAGACGGTCGAGAAGCGCCTGGTCCGAGACGTCGGGCCAGGGAGAACCGAGGCCGCGATAGAGCCAGCCGAGCCGCTGGCGCAGCGTTTCCGCCTCCTTGCCCCAGTCGAGCAGCGACAGGCGGTGCTCGCGCAGGGCGTCCAGCATGGCCCGATCGGCCTCGGCACCGGAAGGTGCGGGCAGCATGCGCTCGGAAAGGGTGATGGCGCCAAGGCGAGCGGTCTCGCGCACGCGCACGACGCGGCGCTCGCGGTCGAAACTCGTCTCGCGCTTCGTCTCGATGCGGTCGGCAAGCGCGGTGCGGATAAGGGCCTCGTCGACGGGCGCGGCGGCGGTGATACGGGCATTCTGCGCCTTGCCCTGCAGATCGGCGACGACCAGCCAGCTCTCGCCGGCAAGCGGATCGGCAGCATCGACCATCGCGCCGGAACCGTTGGCGAGCACGAAGCGGCCGCGCTCGCCGCGGGCTCTGGCGACACGATCCGGCCAGGCATGGATCAGCAAGGCGCCGGGCGCGGCTGGCGAGTCTGCCCTTGCCCCGCCTGCCTGCTTGGCCAGGCGTGCGGCAAGTTGCCGGGCGGCACCGGCGCGCGGCGATTTTTCGGCGCGGAAGCGGATCAGCCGCCGTTCCAAATCTGCGCTGTCGCCGCCAAGCCCGCGCTCCGTCAAAAGCACGGCAAGCATCGCCGCTTCCTGCGCCTGCCCGATCTCAGCCGCTTCGGCCACCATGTGCGCGAGCCGCACGGGCAGAGCGAGCTTGCGCATCGCCGCGCCCGCCTCCGTCAAGCGGCCGGCGTCATCGATTGCATGCAGCGCTTTGAGCAACACCCTCGCTTCGTTGAGCGCCGGCGCCGGCGGCGGGTCGAGGAAGGAAAGGCTCGACGGATCGGCGACGCCGAAAGCGGCGCAGTCGAGCAACATGCCGGAAAGGTCAGCCTCGAGGATTTCCGGCGGTGTGAAGGCGGGCAGCGCCGCCGTCTGCTCGGCACGCCACAATCGGATGGCGACGCCCGGCTGCGTTCGTCCGGCGCGGCCGGCCCGCTGATCGGCGGAAGCCTTGCTGACGCGCACCGTTTCCAGCCGGGTCAGGCCGCTTGCCGGCTCGTAGCGCGGCAGGCGCGACAGGCCGCAATCGATGACGACGCGCACGCCGTCGATGGTGATCGAGGTCTCGGCGATCGAGGTCGCCAGCACCACTTTGCGGCGGCCAGCCGGCGCCGGCTTGATCGCGGCATCCTGCGCCCTGTTGTCCAACTGGCCATAGAGCGGAACGATGTCTGTATCACCGAGGCGGTCTTTTAGCCGCTCGGCGGTGCGCTCGATCTCGCGCTGTCCGGGCAGGAAAGCGAGCACGCTGCCCTGCTCGGCGGCCAGAGCCGAGCGAACCGCCCTGGCCATCGCGTCCTCGACCGCCATGCCGGCCGGCCGCTCGTCATGGCGGATGTCGACCGGGAAGGCGCGGCCCTCGCTTTCGACCACCGGCGCCCCGGCCAGTAGTTTTGCGACGAGCGCGCCGTCGAGCGTCGCCGACATCACCAGCAGGCGCAGATCCGGCCGCAGCGCGCCCTGAACATCGAGCGCCAGCGCGAGGCCGAAATCGCCGTCGAGCGAACGCTCGTGGAATTCATCGAAGATTACCGCCGCAACGCCGGGCAGTTCGGGATCGTCGAGGATCATGCGCGACAGCACGCCTTCGGTGACGACGAGGATCTTTGTCCGCGCTGAAGTGCGGTTCTCCATGCGCATCGCGTAGCCGACTGTACCACCCGGCTCCTCGCCGACAAGCTCGGCCATGCGACGGGCGGCGGCGCGGGCTGCCAGCCTGCGCGGCTCCAGCAGCACGATCCTGCCTTCGCCGAGCCAGGGCGCGTCGAGCAGCGCCAGCGGCACCAGCGTCGTCTTGCCGGCACCGGGCGGCGCCACCAGCACGGCGCTGTTGCGCCCGGCGAGCGCCTCGCCGAGCACCGGCAGCACGGCGGATACCGGGAGTTCCGGCAAAATTCCTCTGTTCATGGCGTCCGCATATCAGCGGCCACGGTGAGCGCGCAACCTGTCCCGGAATTGCCTAAAGCCTGGTGCGCGTGAACGGGTTCCAGCGCACGGTGCCCAGCCGTACCTCCTCGCGAACCATGGTCAGCAGGCCCGAGGCGCCGAGCACCGCAAGGCCGGCCAGCGTCAGCAGGTCGGGATCTTCCCGGAAGAACAACGAGCCCAGCACCACCGCCCAGACGATCTGTGAATAATGCGTCGGCGCGATCCGGTTGGCGGGCGCGTATTTGGCCGCGAGAAGCTGCAACAGCTGACCGCCGGCGGTGAAGGCGCCGGCCATGACCAGCCAGATCAGCTGATTGCCATCCGGCAAGGTGAACGACGTTGCCGCCACACCGAGGCCATTGAAGAGCAGGCCATAGCCGACAAGCACGCCGAGCATCGTCGTGCGCTTCTCCTGCTGCGCCAGCGACCGCATCAGGATGACGCTGGTGGCGGCAAGAAAGGCGATGGCAAAGGCCGCGAGGTGGCCGAGATGAAGTTCGCGGAAACCCGGCCTGACAACCAGCATGACGCCGGCAAAGCCGGCGACCACGGCGAGCCATCGCCACGGCCCAACCTTCTCCTTCAGGATGAGAGTGGAGAGGATGGTGACGAACAACGGCGCCAGGAAAATCAACGCGTAGACTTCCGCCAGCGGAATGGCGGTGAAGGCATAGACGCTGAGCACGCCCGATGCGATGCCTGCCCAGGCGCGGGCCTGCACGGCCCAGGGCCGGCTGGTGCGCCAGAAGTCGCGCCAGCGCTCATCGGCAGGCCTTGTGAAGAACAGGAAACAGCCGGCAAACAAGGTTACGAAGAAGCCGATCTCGAAGACGGTGAACTGCCCGCCCAGGCTCTTGATGACGGCATCGCTCCACGAATAGCTTGCATAGGCGACGAGGGCGAGCAGGATTCCGTTCGGCACGTTCCATATCCGGGAGAAAAGAAGTGAAGATACTGGCGCTGGGGGCTCATCCCGACGATATCGAGATATTCATGTTCGGTACGCTGGCCGCCTATGCCGCGCTAGGCGCAGAGCTGACTTTTGCGATAGCCACGGACGGAGCCAAGGGCGGCAAGGGCGATCCGAAGTCGCTTGTCAAAACGCGGCGCGAGGAAGCGACCGAGGCGGCCGGCCTGCTCGGCGTCACACCGCGTTTCCTCGGTTTCCCCGACGGGGCGCTGGTTGCGGATGCCGCATTGATCGACACACTCAAGGCGCTGATCGGCGAGGTGCAACCGGACCTCGCGATTACGCATGCGCCGAACGACTATCACGGCGACCACCGCGCGCTGTCGGATGGCGTGCGCATCGCGGCGTCCTTCGAGGTACCGGTGCTGCATGCCGACACACTGGGCGGCACAGGTTTCTCGCCGTCGCATTACGTCGACATTTCCAGCCACTGGGACCTCAAGGCGCAGGCCATTCTCGCGCATCGCTCACAGGGGCCCGAGCATTATCTCAACGGTGCACGCATGCAGAACGCGTTCCGCGCCGGCCAATGCAACGGCGCGCCCGGCGCGCTGGCCGAGGCGTTCCGGTTCGAGCCCCTCTTCCCCTTTGCCGACATCCGCGAGCTGCTGCCTCCGGCGCCGCGGATCCGGCCGGTCACGGTGGGCCCGAAGACCGTCAGGTAGCCGGCTGAAGCACGAGCCGCCAAGCACCAACAGTTATTTCCCAACGATTTCAAGCACCGCTTTCGTCATGCTGCGGCGCAGCAACGAATTCGCTTGCGTTGTTTAGTAAAAAGAGCATCACTAAACAAATTACTAAACATCGGCGACGCGGCGCGCGCCATGTTCAGGCCCTCGGAGGAGCGAGGTTGAGGCTTTTGAAACCGTCATCCGGACGCGTTTCGCAAATGGGAGGTAAGGCATGAAATCGACCTTGAAACTGGCGTTGGGACTGGCCTCGGCGGCACTCGCGTCGACCGCCGTCTCGAACGCGGCGCATGCGGAAGACCTGACGCTTTGCTGGGCGGCCTGGGATCCGGCCAACGCGCTCGTGGAACTGTCCAAGGACTTCACCAAGGAAACCGGCATCGGCATGAAGTTCGAATTCGTGCCGTGGACCAACTATGCCGACCGCTTCCTTAACGAGCTCAACTCACACGGCAAGCTCTGCGACCTGATCATCGGCGACAGCCAGTGGATCGGCGGCGCGGCCGAGAACGGTCATTACGTCAAGCTGAACGACTTCTTCGACAAGGAGAAGATCAGCATGGACGACTTCGTGCCGGCGACCGTCGTCGGCTATTCCGAATGGCCGAAGAACACGCCGAACTACTGGGCGCTGCCGGCCATGGGCGACGTGGTCGGCTGGACCTATCGCAAGGACTGGTTCTCGCGGCCGGAACTGCAGAAGGAGTTCAAGGAGAAATATGGCTGGGACCTCGCCCCGCCGACGACCTTCGACCAGCTGAAGCAGATCGCCGAGTTCTTCCAGAAGCGGCAGATCGACGGCAAGACCGTCTATGGCGCCTCGATCTACACCGAGCGAGGCTCGGAAGGCATCACCATGGGCGCCATGGACGTGCTTTACAGCTACGGCTTCCAGTATGAGAACCCGAAGAAGCCCTATGAGATGGACGGCTTCGTCAATTCCGAGAAATCGGTGAAGGGGCTGGAATTCTACAAGGCGCTCTATGATTGCTGCACGCCGCCCGGCGCCTCCAACAGCTACATGGGCGAAGGCGTCGATGCCTTCAAATCCGGCCAGGTGGCAATGCACATGAACTTCGCCTTCACCTGGCCCGGCCTGCAGAAGGACGAGAATGTCGGCGGCGACAAGATCGGTTACTTCGCCAATCCGAAAGGTCCCGACGGCGACCAGTTCGCGCAGCTCGGCGGCCAGGGCATTTCGGTGGTTTCCTACTCCGACAAGCAGGAATCGGCGCTGAAATACATCAAGTGGTTCGCCAACAAGGACGTGCAGGCCAAGTGGTGGTCGCTCGGCGGCTATTCCTGCCTGAATTCCGTCGTCAAGGATCCGAAGTTCCCGTCCAGCCAGCCCTATGCGCAGGCCTTCCTCGACTCCATGGCGATCGTGAAGGACTTCTGGGCAGAGCCGAGCTACGCGCCGCTGCTGCAGGCCTCGCAGAAGCGCTTCCACGACTATGTCGTCGCCGGCCAGGGCTCGGCCAAGGATGCGCTCGACGGCCTCGTCAAGGACTGGACGCAGATCTTCCAGGACGACGGCAAGATGTAAGGCTCCTCCCGAGCAGGTGCGTCCCGTGCCGCCTAGGCACGGGACGCAGTTCAGATAAATTCCAGCGCCGAGGCTGACCAGTGACCGATGCAGGACTAACCATGCTCAATCGGACTGCGGACAACGCTGCACGGGCCACACCCGGGCCGTTGGCCAAGAAGATCCGAGGCATCAGCGACAAGGGCCTCGCCTGGCTGTTCATTTCGCCGACGATCCTTCTGCTTTTAGCCATCAACATCTTCCCGCTGTTCTGGGCGATCTACCTCTCCTTCACCAATTACCGCGCCAACCGCCCGAACGAAGTGGTCAAGAATCTCGGGCTTTCCAACTACAGGCGCATCCTCGGCGACCAGGATATCTGGATCGCGATGCAGACGACGGCGCATTTCGTCTTCTGGACCATCCTGCTGCAGACGGTGATCGGCTTCGCGCTTGCCTGGCTGATCGACCGGAAATTCCGCGGCCACGCCATCTGGACCACGATCATCCTGGTGCCGATGATGCTGTCGCCGGCGGTGGTCGGCAATTTCTGGCGCTTCCTCTACGAGCCGCAGATCGGACTGTTCGCCTACGCCGTCTCGTTCCTCACCGGCATCCCGCCGACGAATGTCCAGATGCTGTCCAATGTCGAGCTGGCGCCATGGGCGATCATCATCGTCGACACCTGGATGTGGACGCCTTACGTGATGCTGATTTGCCTCGCGGGTCTGCGTTCCATCCCAGAATACATTTATGAAGCGGCCGAGGTCGACCGCGCCTCCAACTGGCGGCAGTTCTGGTCGATCACCCTGCCGATGGCGCTGCCCTTCATCATGCTGGCGGTGCTGTTTCGCGGCATCGAGAACTTCAAGATGTTCGACATGGTCAACCTGCTCACCGGCGGCGGACCGGGCTCGACCACCGAGGTCGCCTCGATCACGCTGAAGCGGCAGGCCTTCGAAAGCTGGCGCACCGGCTATTCCTCGGCCTTCGCCATCATCCTGTTCGTCGCGGTGTTCGGCCTTGCCAACATCTACGTCAAGGCACTCAACAAGGTGAAGCAGAGATGAGCCTGACCACCGCCCATTCCGTCGTCGCACCTTCGACGAACTCGAAGCGGATCGCCGGCGTGCTCGTCGTCGGCTACGCGCTGATCTCGATCGTGCCGCTCTTGTGGATCTTCGCCACCAGCTTCAAGACGCCGCCGGATTCGATTGCCTATCCGCCGAAGATCGTCTTCCAGCCGAGCATCGAAGGCTACTGCAACCTGTTCACGACGCGCACTAGGCAGACGCCGGAATATATCAACGCGCTCGGACCGGCGACCGGCTTCTGCGACCAGACGGTGCGCAAGCGAAACATGGTGATCGCCGGCCCGTCGAACTTCCTGCCGCGCTTCGTCAACTCGCTGATCATCGCCTTCGGCTCGACCTTCTGCGCGGTGTTCCTCGGCACGCTCTCGGCCTATGGCTTCTCGCGCTTCAAGGTGCCTTTGGCAGACGACCTCCTGTTCTTCATCCTGTCGACGCGCATGATGCCGCCGATCGCCGTCGCGATCCCGATCTACCTGATGTACCGCGAGCTCGGCCTCTCCGACACCGCGCTCGGCATGATCCTGCTCTACACCGCGGTCAATGTCTCGCTGGCGGTCTGGCTGCTCAAGGGCTTCATCGACGAGATCCCGCGCGAATACGAAGAAGCGGCGATGATCGACGGCTATACGCGGCTGCAGGCCTTCTGGCGCACGGTGCTGCCGCAGGCGACCACCGGCATTGCCGCGACCGCCATCTTCTGCCTGATCTTTGCCTGGAACGAATATGCGTTCGCCGCGCTTCTGACCTCCGGCACGGCGCAGACGGCGCCGCCCTTCATCCCGACCATCATCGGCGAAGGCGGCCAGGACTGGCCGGCAGTCGCCGCCGGCACGACGATATTCCTGGTGCCGATCCTGATCTTCACCATCCTGCTCCGCAAGCAATTGCTGCGCGGCATTACCTTCGGCGCGGTGCGCAAATGAGCACGATCCAGCCTGCAAAACGCAAATCGCGTTGGCCCGTCTGGGCAAGACGCGGCCTGATGGAAAACATCGCCACGGCGATCATCGCCATCGGTTTCCTGATGCTGTTCCAGTCTTTGGCGCTGTCGCTCTACAGCTATTCCTTCGTCACCATGCTCGCCGGCACCGCCATGTTCATCGTCGTCTCGAAATTCCCGGAATAGAAATGGCCGAGATCCGTGTTCAGAACCTGAGGAAAGCCTTCGGCGAGTTCGTTGCCGTGCAGGATTCCAATTTCGTTGTCGAGGACGGCGAGTTCTTCGTCATGCTCGGGCCGTCGGGCTGCGGCAAGACGACGACGCTCCGCATGATCGCCGGCCTCGAACTGCCCACCGGCGGCAAGATCCTGCTCGGCGGCGAGGACGTCACCATGCGCCGGGCGCGCGAGCGTGACATCGCCTTCGTCTTCCAGCTCTTCGCGCTCTATCCGCATATGAATGTGCGCAAGAACATCGGCTTCCCGCTCTTGGCGCAAGGCATGGCGTCGGCCGAGATCCGCACGCGCGTCGAGGAGACCGCGAAGCTGCTGCGCATCGACCACCTGCTCGACAAGTCGGTCTCCGGTCTTGCCGGCGGCGACCGTCAACGCGTCGCGCTCGGCCGCGCCATCGTCAGGCGACCGAAATGTTTCCTGATGGATGAGCCGCTTGGGACCCTGGACACCGAGTTCCGCGATTTGATGGTGCATGAGCTGCGCGAGCTGCACAACCGCATCCACGCCACCACCGTCTATGTCACGCACGACCAGATGGAAGCGATGTCGATGGCCGACAAGATAGCGGTGATGAACCACGGCGTCATCGAGCAGTTCGGCAGCCCGCGCGAGATTTACGACCGGCCGGCCACGATGTTCGTCGCCGATTTCATCGGCTCGCCGCCGATGAACTTCTTGCGCTTCGGCGGTGGGCTCGCGAAGGGTGCGAAGGAGATCGTCGTGCAGGGCGCCAGCGTGACGGTCCCGGAAGTGCGCGAGGATATTGCGCCGGCCGACATGGCGCTTGGCATCCGCCCCGAGCACATCCGCTTCGATGATGCCTCGAAGCTGCGCGGCGCGATCTACGGCACCGAATATCTCGGCACCACGCAGATCGTCGCGGTGGAGACGGCTGACGGCATCATCAAGGCCCGGGTGCCGGCCGGAATCCATCTAAATACGGGCGAACAGGTAGGGCTGGCATTGAGCAGCGCGCGGCTGTCGCTGTTCGAGAAAGGCACTGGACGCGCGGTGAAAACCGTCATGTACGATCAGGCAGTGGAGGCGCGCCATGGCTGACGTGCAGATTCAGGGTGTGACCAAAAGCTTCGGCGAGACAGTCGCGGTCAGCGATCTCGACCTGCAGATCAAGGACGGCGAGTTCGTCGTGCTGCTCGGGCCGACCGGCGCCGGGAAGACGACGACGCTCAGGCTGATCGCAGGGCTCGAGTGGCCGGACAGCGGCACGATCCAGATCGGCGGCCACGATGCGACGGGGCTGTCGCCGGCCGAGCGCGACACGGCCTTCGTCTTCCAGCAATATTCGCTCTACCCGCATCTTTCGGTCTTCGACAACCTCGCCTTCCCGCTGCGCTCGCCGGCGCGGCGTTTTCCGGAGGAAGCAATCCGCCGCCGCGTCGAGGAAGTCGCGCGGATGGTGCGCATCGACCACAAGCTCAACAACCGCTCGACCAGGCTTTCGGGGGGCGAGATGCAACGCGTCGCCATCGGCCGCGCGCTGGTGCGAAAGCCCTCGATCTATCTGATGGACGAGCCGCTGTCCTCGCTCGACGCCAAGCTGCGCGCCGATCTCAGGCTCGAGCTGAAGCGCATCCAGTCCGAGCTCGGCGCCACCATGCTCTACGTCACGCATGACCAGATCGAGGCGATGACCATGGCCGACCGCATCGGCATCCTCTCCGAGGGCGTGCTGGTGCAGATCGGCACGCCGCGTGCGATCTATTCTGAGCCGGCAAACCTTCATGTCGCGGCCCGCCTCGGCCAGCCGGCGATCAACCTTCTGCCGGCAGGGCTGCTGCCCGACGGCGCCGCGCCCACCGGCACGACGACGATCGGCGCGCGCACCGAACATCTCGCGATCGAAAAGGCGGCGAACGGCCATGCCGACGGCGTCGTCGACTGGGTCGAGCATCTCGGCGACCAGAACCATCTGCATGTCACGGTGGGCGCCAAGAAGCTGGTGACGCTGACCGATCCCGACACGCCGCTCGCAAAGGGGGACAGAGTGACGATCCGCTATCGCTCGCCGCTTTATTTTGGGTCGGACGGGCACAGATTGATATAGCCGGCGCATCCGCACTTTTTGACGACCCGCAGATACGGACTGGACGAAATCCATGAAGCACTTTTTCAACCGCAAGGACTCGGTCGTTACCGAAGCGCTGGACGGTTA
>NZ_RZST01000162.1:0-12566 GCF_003997575.1 Mesorhizobium sp. M1A.F.Ca.IN.022.07.1.1 | reverse complement strand
GATCTGGTATTGGTCGAAAGATTCGACGCCGGGAAACGGCATCGGCTTGCCGGCGCGCCGCGCGCGCCGATTCAGTTGCTGTTCCGGCGTTCCCCGATGGTTGAGGCTGCTCTTGACGATAACCTGCCCCTTCCAGCCGTCGTCCTTGCCGACGACGGCTCCGCTGATGCGGCGCTTGGAAATGTCGGCGGCGCCGAGATTGAGGCAGAAGCGAAAGGCGCGGGCATACTCGACATAATCGGGCGACGTTACGGTCGCATCGACATGCAGCACCGCGATATCGGCGGCCGGCTTCGCCGACGTGCCGCTGAGGACCTGCACCGAATGGCCGCGGCGCTTCAGTTCCTCCAGCAGATCGAAGAGCATGTACGGGCTGTCCCGGCGCCATAGCAGCCCGCGCCGGCTTTGGAAGCGGTCGAACTCATGCGTGATGACGGCGATGCGTGCCATTGTTCCCCACTTGGCCTATCAAGCGTCGTCCACTATTCGATCGGATACAACGCGCTACCGGGCTGGGGTTTGCATGACCGAGCATTGGAATGCAATTCGCAAACATTGGCAGTTGCTCGGCTCACCCCTGCGGCCGCCGGCGGAGGTTATCGAAACCTACGATCGCGAGCTCGGCCTTGCCCCGTCGGATGTCGTGATGCTCGGCGTGACACCCGAGCTCGCCGGGCTCGGCGCCACGATGACGGCGGTCGACGAGTCTTCGGACATGATTGCCGGCATCTGGCCGGGCGACACCGATACGCGCAAGGCGGTGCAGGGCGACTGGTTCGATCTGCCGTTCGCCGATGCAAGCGTCGAGGCGCTGATCGGCGACGGATGTCTCTCGGTCATCGGCGCCGCCGGCCTCAGGCGCACCCTATTTGCGTCGATCGCGCGCGCGCTCAAGTCCGACGGCCGCGCCGGCATCAGGCTTTACGCCTCTCCCGCAACGCCGGACGACCCGAAGGATGTCCGCGCTCTGGCACTAAGCGGCGGCGTCTCGACTTTCCATGAGCTCAAATGGCGCGTGGCCATGACCGCGATCGACGACGCGCCGGATTACACGATCCCGGTCAAAGCCATCCTCGAACACTTCGAAAGGGTGTTTCCCGACCGCGAGGAGCTGTCGGCCCGAACCGGATGGGAACTACCGGTCATCGGAACCATAGACGTCTACCGGAACTCGTCCGCCGTCTATAGTTTTGCGCCGGCGGCCGTCTTGATCGAGGAAGCCGAGGTCTTCTTCAAAGACGTCCGATTGGCCTCGACCGGAAGCTACGGGCTCGCCGAGCGGTGTCCGCTGCTGGTGCTGGGGCCACCTAACCGCTGAAATCTACAGGCAGAGCTGTGACGCAAAAATTGCAAAGCGCCCTGCAATAATTCATCTTCGCCACGTCGAAATCTATCGGCCAAAAAGATGGGCTCGGGCATGAAGATCCTTGCGGCATTGCTGTCGATCCTGTTGTGCGCACTCCTCTATCCGTCCTCTCCTGCCGGAGCCGATGGCACTCCCGCAACCATTCCCTTGATAAAACTTGAGTATCCGGGGAACCCTAAGAATATTCGTATGCTCTATGTGAGAATTCTCTCTCTCGGAAACCGGAAAATCAATCAGCCTCTTTTGCTGGATACCGGCTCAGGCGGAATGACGATCGATTGTCGTTCGACGCTCCCCGCCGGATTATGCTCCGAGAACGGTATCAAGGTTGCGAAAACCCTGGAATTGGACGGTATAATTGTCACGACCCAAAAAGTGGTCATGCACTATGGCACCTACGATGAGTATGGAAATATCGCTTCGGCGCGTGTGACTTTTGGTTCGTCAAGCGCGCTGGCCTCCACGGACAGGCGAATATCGTTCCTAATCCGCTACAAGAAAGTCAGGCGCGACACAGGTGAAGTTGTCGGCGGCCCGCTTTGGCCAAAAGGCATCTTTGGCATCTCGCCCATTGGGGGCGACGGGCCACATCAGATGATCAAATCGCCAATGGACGCAGTGAGCGTGGGACCCGGCCTGCATAGAGGTTACTACCTTTCTGCGATCGGCAGTAAGTGGAAAGCCTGCACAAATGAGGCCGGCAACTGCCCACAGGTAGAAGCCCTCCACGTCGGCATCCCAGATGACGTGAAGAAGAATTTCAAGATACAAAAATGGAAACAGGCCAGCCCGCGATACAATTTCCCCACTCTTGACTCCCTCTCTCATGGGGCTCTGAGCCGGTTTGTCGGCCGACGCTGTACGACACCGGCAACTCAACCATAATGGTCCCAACCGATACATCCAAACCGTATGCATCATTGAATGTCGGCACCAAGGTGGTGGTGAAAACCGAAGGCCAGGACGATTGGAATTTTACAACCACCTACAAGCCTGAGGTGGAAATTGTCCCTGGCCTTGAACGTAATATCGTCGGTATCCGGTATTTTGAAAGAAACAGCTTGCTCGTCGATCTTGAAACTCAGGAGATCGGCTTGCGGCTTGGATATTAAGCAGCCGATGCTCGGCCGTCCCATCGAACTCACGAGCAATTTCTGCCAAGTAGTCGTGGGGCAACCACTGTGTTTCAGAACCACGTCGGTACATGGAAAAAATTTTGCGCCATTGCCCCTCCCCGCGCGCCTTGACTCTCGCAAGCCACCAGCCTATCTCAGCGCCACGTTAGCACTCGCCTTAGGTGAGTGCTAACTTATATCCGGCCTCGCCGGATGGAGGAACAGTTCTCACCGTTCTCATTCGAGGAAGACAACATGGCAAAGTCCAAGTTCCGCCCGCTTCATGACCGCGTGGTCGTTCGCCGGGTCGAATCCGAATCCAAGACCGCCGGCGGGATCATCATCCCGGATACGGCGAAGGAGAAGCCGCAGGAAGGCGAGATCATCGCCGTCGGCTCCGGCGCTCGCGACGAAGCCGGCAAGCTCGTGCCGCTGGACGTCAAGGCCGGCGACCGCGTGCTGTTCGGCAAGTGGTCGGGCACTGAAGTCAAGCTCAATGGCGAGGACCTTCTGATCATGAAGGAATCCGACATCATGGGCATCATCGGCTGATCATCGGCCTCACCGTCAACTGAATCTTGAATCTGCGGGTTCGACCCGAACCCCTGCCAGGAGCTTACAATGGCTGCAAAAGACGTAAAGTTTTCCCGTGATGCCCGCGAGCGCATGCTGCGCGGCGTCAACATCCTCGCCGACGCGGTGAAGGTCACGCTCGGCCCCAAGGGCCGCAACGTCGTCATCGACAAGTCGTTCGGCGCCCCGCGCATCACCAAGGACGGCGTCACCGTCGCCAAGGAAATCGAGCTTGAGGACAAGTTCGAGAACATGGGCGCGCAGATGGTCCGCGAAGTTGCTTCGAAGACCAACGACATCGCCGGCGACGGCACCACGACCGCGACCGTTCTGGCGCAGTCGATCGTCCAGGAAGGCCACAAGGCGGTTGCCGCCGGCATGAACCCGATGGACCTGAAGCGCGGCATCGACCTCGCGGTCACCGAAGTCGTTACCGCTCTCGGCAAGGCTGCCAAGAAGATCAAGACCTCCGAAGAGGTTGCCCAGGTCGGCACCATCGCCGGCAACGGCGATGCTTCGGTCGGCAAGATGATCGCCGAAGCAATGCAGAAGGTCGGCAACGAAGGCGTCATCACGGTTGAGGAAGCCAAGACCGCCGAGACCGAACTCGAAGTCGTCGAAGGCATGCAGTTCGACCGCGGCTACCTCTCGCCCTACTTCGTCACCAACGCCGACAAGATGGTTGCCGAGCTCGAGGACGTCTACATCCTCCTGCACGAGAAGAAGCTGTCCAACCTCCAGGCCATGCTGCCGGTTCTCGAAGCCGTCGTGCAGACCTCGAAGCCGCTGCTCATCATCTCGGAAGACGTCGAAGGCGAGGCTCTGGCCACGCTGGTCGTCAACAAGCTGCGTGGCGGCCTGAAGATCGCCGCCGTCAAGGCGCCGGGCTTCGGTGATCGCCGCAAGGCCATGCTGGAAGACATCGCCATCCTCACCGGTGGCCAGGTCATCTCGGAAGACCTCGGCATCAAGCTCGAGAATGTCGGCCTCAACATGCTCGGCCGCGCCAAGAAGGTGTCGATCTCCAAGGAGAACACCACCATCGTCGACGGCGCCGGCAAGAAGGCCGAGATCCAGGGCCGCGTTGCCCAGATCAAGCAGCAGATCGAAGAGACCACTTCGGACTACGACAAGGAGAAGCTGCAGGAACGTCTGGCCAAGCTCGCCGGCGGCGTTGCGGTGATCCGCGTCGGCGGTGCGACGGAAGTCGAAGTCAAGGAAAAGAAGGACCGCGTCGATGACGCCCTCAACGCGACCCGTGCGGCCGTCGAAGAAGGCATCGTTCCCGGCGGCGGCGTCGCACTGCTGCGCGCTTCGCTGACCATCAAGGAAACCGGCGCCAACTCCGACCAGACCGCTGGCATCGCCATCGTGCGTCGCGCGCTGCAGGCTCCGGCCCGTCAGATCGCGGCCAACGCCGGTGCGGAAGCATCGATCGTTGCCGGCAAGATCCTCGAGAACAAGGGTCCGACCTTCGGCTTCAACGCCCAGACCGGCGAATATGGCGACATGATCGCCATGGGTATCGTCGATCCGGTCAAGGTCGTGCGCACCGCTCTCCAGGACGCGGCCTCGGTGGCCGGCCTGCTGGTCACCACCGAAGCCATGATCGCGGAGGCTCCGAAGAAGGAGTCGGCTGGCGGCGGCGGCATGGGTGGCGGCGGCATGGGCGGCATGGGCGGCATGGATTTCTAATCCAGCTCTGGCAGCTTTCGCAACGAGAGGGCGGCAGCAATGCCGCCCTTTTTTGCGAACCTCGGTCCGATAAACGATCGGCGCCAACGCCGGCCATCGGCGTTAGCGCAACCTCAAAGAGAACTGTCGAGTTGGTTGCGCGCGGCTTTTGCGTCATCAGAGGCGCAAGGCGGTCGCGTGTGAGGATTGCGCGCTCCCATGGGCGGTTTCGGCATGTGCCTCGCCTTCGACATCGGCATTGAGGCCAAGCAGGAAATCGGCGGCTTTCGAGGCATGGCTGGCAGCGCGGAAGATGGCGCGGTTGTCCTCGCGCAAAACCGTCAGCCATGAGCCGATGTAGTCGGCATGACGCACGGTCGGCTCGATGCCGAGACTGCTGCAGATGAAGGCTGATGCGATTTCCGCGACATATCCTGACAGTCAAGCCTGACGATCGTGGCTATCGCGGAATCGGAGTTTCAGGCCTCAGCGTTTTGGATCCTCGCGGGCTGGGCGGCAGCCAAGGTGAAAAGGCCATGGCTGCGCGTCGGTGGCGGCCCTAAGGCGACGTGGCGCTCAGCTCGGCGGCTGTCGCGCGTGCATCCAGTCAGCGGCAGCCTGCGCTTTGCTTGCGGCAGTGAAAATCGCCCGCGGGTCGTCCTTCAGCACCGACAGCCAGGATGCCACATAGGCTGCGTGGTCAGGACGGGGATTATGCGCCAGGCCCAGATCGGCTAAAATATAGGCTGCAGCAAGTTCGGCGGTCAGTTCTTCGACTGCCAAAGCCTGGCGGGTGAAGCGTTTGGTGAAGTCTCGATCGAGCCGATGCTTAGAGCCCGTGGCATGCGCGGCCTCGTGGACATAAGTCCCGACGTGAGCGACCGCATCGCGGAAGCGATTGAAGTCCGGCATAAAGATTCGGTCGAGATCGATGCGGTAGTATGCAGCGCTCGCGCCAAAAGTAACTGGGATGCCGAGCGCACTGATGAAGGCATCGGCATGCGGGACTCGTTCAGAGTCAGGCAGGATTGGAGCGGCGGAAGGCGTGAAGCCCTCGACCTGAGAGCTGTTGAAGACCGAGAAGGCGCGCGCGAAGAGGCGTCGCTGGGGGTGCTCATCGTCGCCGACTGCATCATCGTCACTGTGTGCGGCAAACTCCTTCCAGAGCACGACGGTCGTTGCGCGTTCGCCCTTGCGGACCTGGGCGTCAAGCGCCTGCCATTGCCGGTATGTGCCCCAGATGCCGCTTCCAAAGCCGTGAGCCTGAGCTGCGATCCAAAGAGCGAGCGTATTGACGCCGCGATAGGCCTTTCCGGAAGAGATGTTGGTTGGGCGAGCAATCGAGCTTCCATCGTGGTGCCAGGGCATCCGCCATTCGCCGGCGCCGGCCTCGATGGCGGCAATGATCTCGGAGGTGATGCGGGTATAAACGTCGGTGCGGTTTTGCGTGTCCATCGTCGGAACTCCTGTCCCGCCGGGGCCAATCCCCGGCGGCGGAGCAGCCATCTGCGATGGCCTAAGGGCCGACCGCGCACTCGAAGAGCCGCAGCGGAGCGAAGGACGGCGATCAGCCGTTGCGCGGGCGGACCTGACATCGCGCGCTCCGCCGCACGCCGGGGTTGGTCCGACGGGACATCCGATCATTGGGCCGCACGCGAACCGCCACACCGCCTCAGGTCCGACGATCTAAGCCATCAAGAACCGCCTGGATCCGCTGGAGATCCTGCTTCATGATGGTCCGTTGCAAAGGCGACAGACGCTTCTCCTTCAGCAAGGTCTTGGCGTCCTCGGCAGAGCGTGACCAAGCTGGCCGATGGCGTGCGGTGATGCAGGCATTGGGGCAGCGGGTTGGCTGGCAAAGCGCGGTCAGCGGCATCTTGCCGTCGATGTTCGTTGCCTGCTTAAGGCAGGCGGCCGTGCCGGGATCAAAGAAGCAGTCGGCCAGCACTCCGACATGCAATGTCCGCGCGAGGCTCGCTAACATTGTGCGGAGCCGCCCACGATCAGCGATCATGGCCGGAAGCGGACCGAGTTCTGTTGATATGCCGTCGAGTGTCTTTGCTACACGCACTGCGGCGGGCCCGGACAACGTCGCCCCGGCCTGCCGCTCATCGAAATACGTCAACAGGTCATCAAGCTGGCCGAGACTGCGCTGGTTCTGCACCTCCGCACGGAAGCCGGATCGGCTGGAGCCGGCATAGCCCTCGAAGGCGGCGACGGAGGCATGCTTGTACTGGATCATGCCGGCAATTGTGCCGAAGGGACGGTTGGCAATGTGCCATGCAATCGTGCGTCTGAACTGCCGCGTCGTGATCCGCCAAGGCTGATCACCTGGTCCGTTCGGGACCGCCGGCGTATCCGGTGTGCCGAACAGGTTGTTGAGATGGTCGCGGAAGTGGTTGAGTTGGCGGACAATCTCGGCCGAGAGGTGATCCTTGCAAACGGACCTTGCGATAAGAACGGGCCAGAGCGTCGTGAGCCCGCGCGCGGATGCCGCCCGGAAGGACAAACGTTCCAGCACTTCTATCGCCTTGGCTACAGGCTCAATTGTAATCCAATCAGCCGGCTCACCTTGGCTCGACCTGCCCTTGTAGGCAACCGAGCGAACGCGATGACGCATGACCATGCCATCTTGGCTGCGCGTTACGGAAAGGCATCCGCGCTGCATCGCCTGGACCTCGCAGTCCCGCATCCCGGTCAGGTACGCGCAGAGGATATAGGCTGCCGCCTGCAGCATCCGCTCTTCCTCCGCCAGTGTTTTGGCGTCGAAGCGGGGCCGCCATGGCTTGCCGGTCTCCGGTAGAATGGCGATGGGAGTCTCCATTCCACCTGTCTCGAGGCCGAGTTCGAGCAACGCGGCCCTGATCTGGCGAGGTGCGCCGCCGGTCAGCTGAATATGCATCCTTGGCTCGGCCTGGGCGTCGATGCCAATGTGCAGGTGAAGCAGGTGCGAATTGACGGGCGGCGATACGTCTCCTGTCTCTGGGTGCCGCAAAACGGTGCCGTTGTGCGCGCTCTCCCAGATGGGCACGCCACGGCCTTCGCTTCGTAGCTTATCGAAATAGTTCTGAAGACGCCTTCGCTGTCGGCTACGGCGTTCCGTGTATGTGAGAGCCTGATCTGACTGGAGGAGCGCGGCGCAGTGGGCTTCCAATCGCTCCAACTCTGCACGGGCGGCGAAGATGTCTGAGGCGAACTGGGTGATATACCGGCTCGACCAGGCCAGCAATGGCGAGATGATCTCTTCTGGCATGCGTGGCGTGAGGTTCTCGTGAACAAAGCGATAGCCGGCGACCCGGGCGGGCGCCTGGCCGCCCCAGGGCCGGAAGTACAGGCCTCCAGACGGGAGGTAATCGCGAAAGGCATAGAGATCAGCAGGGACTTCCAGGAGGTGGCCGACTATAACCGGCCGGCGAGCACGGTCAGTCTTGAGATGGCGAACGTAGCGATCCAGCAGTTGCTGATCGACACGGCGAAGATCGACAGAACCAAGCTCATCGCGCACGAACTCGAAGAAGCGTCGCGCACGATTGAAAACCTGCCGGATACTGCCGGGAGGAAGCTTCTTGCGGTGACCCGGCATGTCGACGTTGAGCCGGGCATAGAGAAGCTCGCGAAGCGTCTCGCGAACACTCACATCCTCGACGGACCCGAAATGCACGGTGACATGGCACCGCCTGGCGTTCTCGCGAAATACGGCCGGTCCGAGATCCCAGCTCGGATCGCCGTAGCGCGAAAGGGTGTCCCGATCAAAGCCCGGCTTCAACGGAGCGGACGCGAGAACCGGGCGAAGATCGAGTTCCCGGGAGGTGGAGGCTACTGCGGCCAACCTGATCATTGCCGGGCCTCCGGCGGCAGATAGAGGGCGTGCCCTTCCGCCTCGCGGCGAGCTTCGGCAACTACACTCTCCGGGAAAGCAGGTAAGACCTGCTTCGCGATGCGATGATGCGCGCGGCCGAACTTCATGGCCCAGTCCGCGGCGGGGAGACCCGTCCGTTGCTCCTCGATAAACCACAGGAACGCGATGATTGCCGGCAGCTTGCGCGCGGTGATGACGGCGTTGCGGCATTCGAGACAGCCCCAGAACGGTTGCGGACAAGGTGATCCCAGCTCTCCGAAAGGACTGCGATCAAATCCCGAGCACGCAGCGAGCCAAACATCCTGTTCGCCGCCTAGAAGCGCGTCGACATCACTGCTTCCTTCCGAAGCGGTGTGGCTTTGGCGCCAGGAATCCTCGTCGCGAGGCCCCAATATGATTGGGCCGGCGGCCGCGGCGACTTCGGAAAATGCCTCCGCCACGGTGGCCTCATGAAGCGGGCGCAGCGAGGGAATGTCCGCATAGTGTCGAGCGGCAATCTCGGGCGTATGCCCGACCGCAAAGCGGGCCATATGACCCTCGGTCTTCAGATACCAGATCGCCTTGTGGGTTTTGCGCAATCGCGAAAGAACGAGCCGAAGAGGCTGGCCATCGTCATCGACGATCCCATGGCTTCCGGTCCATTGGTCGACGCGTTCATGCGGATGATCGACACCTGCGCGGAGTTGCTTCCGGCCGGTATAGTAATAGAGCCAAAGGCAATCGCTTGGGACGAACTGCCTCGTAAAGGCCGTCACCTCGATCAGCTTGCGAACGAGACCACCCGGTGTTCCGATCCCGCCGTCACGCACACGAATATGTTTGTGCTCAGCACCTCGGGCGCGTCGCTTGATATAGGCTATGTCGATGGTTCCAGGTCCGGGGTTCTGGAGGCAGTCGATCGTCAAAGCCTTGCAACATTCTATCTCCAGGCCGGTCTCCAGTGACAGGAAGGTCAGAAGCGGTGGAATGTCGGTGGCCCGCAGATGATGACGACCGTGGATGTCTTCGGCCAAGGTTGAGACAGGTAGACCGCGACGTGCCCTCATGAAGTACAAGCGATGGAAGGCTCTGTCCCCGCTGCTGAGCGCGCCCGAGGCCACGATCCTGTCGTTCGCTTCGTCGGTCACTCTGCGAAGATTGGAGTCGCCCTCATCATCATCGAGCGACTTCCCGATGCGTCTGAAGATCTTGCCGATGTCGGCGCGGGCCGCATCGCGAAGCTGCCTTGCGACGTACGGACTGTAGGCGTCGCGCGGTTGCGATCGGCCGGCGGATTGTGTGCTGGTATAACTTAGCCGACGCCGTACCCCTTCATCGAGAAGGCCAGGTTGGTCGGCATCAATCGAGCGCAAGGCGAGAATAGCCTTGGCAAGAATGATGTGCCGGTAGATAGGCTTCATCCCGCCGGCTTCGAGGAAATCCTCATATCCGTCGATATCGTCAGCGCGCAGATCGGCGGGCGTTTTTGCCTTCGAGTGCTCGCGCAGATACGCGAAGAACCTAAGACATGCATTTAAATGCCCCTTGATGGTACTCCGCGCCCCCAGCGAACCACCAAGCTCCGCCTGCCGGCGAAGAGCACCGGCAAATGCGATGGCGAGAGGTCGCGGATGCAGGCCGGTAAGGTCAACGTCGATGCTCCCGCCATAGCGCGCCTCGATGTTGAAGCGCAGACCGAGGACCGGATCGCGGGCGTGTGCGGTAGCAATGGCATCGGCTGGTGCAAAACGGACTGGAGCTCCCTTGCGCGGCCGCCCCGTCATAATGAAGTCTCCGATGGAAGCAGTGCGAGCAGTTCCTCGACCGCAGCATCGACGGTATCCGCGCGTGTCGCGATGTGGTCGAGGTAGATGTAGGTCGTTGCTAGACTGGCATGACCAAGGAGCCGTTGGACTTGCTGAAGAGGATCGCCGAGAACTTGCCGGTATCCCTCCATCGGTCCGGCAGGCAACGCCGCATCACGGAGGCGATGCTGAATGAGCATCGCCAGCATATGAACTGCAAAGGAATGGCGGAGCTGATGCGGACTGATGTTGACGTCGAAGCCGAAGGATCTGCACCGCGCGGAAGCACGGGCGAAGATGACTGCCCAGGAGTTCGGCTGTACCGGCAAGCCGACCTCCGAGAGCCATAATACCGCCGGTTCGCTCGGTGTGCCGTCGTCGTTGCAGACAATGATCCGGCCGCGTTCCTCGGGGCTGAGCAGGTCAAGCGCGATGTCGCCGCCGTCACGCAGTCGTAGCCGGGAATTGCTCCGCTCCCGGTGTACGAGGATCGGGCGGTCAAGTGATTGCCACCCCGAACGGCGCTGAAACTTTGCAATAGCATGGGAGCGCTCGACAGCGATATAGGCGCGCATCTGCTCGAGCAGCCGAGCGGGAACGAGTATCTGGCGACCACGATCGCCCTTGGTCAAAGCATCGGGCAGCTCGAGCCAGACCTGACGGCATGGCGGCTGACCAACGACAGCAAGATCGGATGCGAAGAGAAATGAAGCTTCCTCCAGCCGGAGGCCCGTCGTAACCAGGAGATCTGAAAACAGCGCATTGCGAATGCCGTTGCGATCTCGGGCGCCAGGGCGCGTTCCGCCACCAGGCAGTAGCCCTCTCAAGCCAAGATCCCGAAATCTCCGGTAGTCGTCGAGTGTGACGAAGCTGACATCCGCGCGGCGCGCGGCAGGTTCATACGCATCGTTGCGAGCCGAGATCCGCGCTCGCCGGCCAGTATACCCTTGCCTCCACACGGACCGATGCGTGAACGGCGCTTCCGCAATGAGACCCTCCTGGGCGCCCCATCGATACACACGGTCGAGGCAGGCGACGGCACGATTCCAGGAAGCAGCAGAGATGCGTTGGCCGGCCTCCGCACGGCGCCGAACTCGGTGATAGGCAAGGACGTCATGCCGACCCGCCTGCCATACCGTCTTGGCGCAGGCTTCCGAAAGAAAACGGACCCAGACAAGAACGTCATAGCCATAGGCACGAAGAGAATGGTGGGAACGAACGCCGTTGAGAGGCAGGTCGCGGAAGAAGCGATCCAGATCAGGATCGTAGAGTGCCCCATCCCTAAGGATCATGGGAACGTGTGCATCAAGCCCGTCAGCCGATCGGCGCTCCTGAATGGTGATGTTCGAAACCGGCGCTACATTGTCCACAAGTTGTTCAACCTCCCCCGGACCCCCATCCGGGAGCCAGCATCAACGAAGGAGTTCAACTTGCCCGGCGCTATCCAGGCCGGCCTCCGCCAGCTATGTGGGAGCGCTGCGGCCGGCCTGGACAACGCCTCCGTCAGTCCTGTTGCATCGACGCCAGCAAGACACGGAGAGTCGGTGCAGACTGTCAAGATAAGGCGACCAGTTCCTCGCGCGCATAGGTGTTGGACCCGAAGGAGCCGGACAGGTCGCGCGCGAGTCGCGTCGGGTGGCCGGTCCAGTGGCCAAGCTCGTGAAAGCAGGTCCGGTAATAGTCGATCTGGTGGAAGAAAGCCGGCTGCGGCGGCACCTGTATGGTGTCGCTGCCGGGCATGTAGAAGGCGCGCTCGCCGCCGATGCGAAAATCAGCGCCGGTTGCATGAATGAGCGCCTCGGCCTGCGGGACCATCTCGCGCTCAGGCAGAGGCTCGCCGGCGGCATAAAGATGTTCGGGCAGATTATCGCACTGCGCGACATTGAAGACGGTAAAGCGCTTCAGGAAGGGCACCGCCTGCGGTTCGTCGCCATCGGTGTCGGCGCGTTGCTTTTCGTTCTTGGGAACAAAGCGGTCAGCGTGAACGATGGTGGTGCCGTGCTCACCCTTCCTGACATTGCCACCTAGGGAAAGCGCCTGCCGGAAGGTGAGCCAGTTCTGGCTGGGGAAACCGCGATCGATGACCCCGCCCCACAGGATCAGGATATTGATGCCGGAATATCGGCGCTGGGTGGCCGCATTCCGCGGCAGGCCGAGGCCTGTCCTTGCCCTGCCCCACGGCTTGACCCATGGCA
>NZ_RZST01000161.1:0-12596 GCF_003997575.1 Mesorhizobium sp. M1A.F.Ca.IN.022.07.1.1 | reverse complement strand
CATCGTGGCTTCGGCGGCGCTCTGCGTGCTTTCCGTCGCCTTCGGCTTTTGGACCGTCGTGCGGATGGCGGGGTAGGGCGCATGTTTGGAAACGATAGACAGACAGCCCTGCCGCTTTATCTGGCGGTCGGCTGCGGCGCGGCTATCGGTTCGCTGGCGCGCTTTTTATGCGGCTACGTCGTCGTCTCGCTGCTGGGCTGGAGCGCGCTGCTTGCAACGGCGTTCGTCAACGTCGTCGGCTCCTGGGTCATCATGTTCTTTTCCACGCTGACCCGGCCGGATGGACGCTTGATGGTCGGCCCGGCCGGCCGCCAGTTCGTGACCGGCGGCTTCTGCGGCGGTCTCACCACATTTTCGTCGATGAGCCTCGACACCTTCATCCTGCTTCTCGAGGGCGACCTCGGCCTTGCGGCGACCTATCTTGTCAGTGTGGTGGTGCTGTCGCTTGCGTCGGCCTGGCTCGGCTATCTCATGGCGGCCAGGTTCAACCGCTTGCCGATCACCAGGTGATCAGGCAGGAGAGCATGGCACTTCTCGCCGGCTCGGAGGCCTCGGCGCAGCCGCGGGCAATCGCCCGTTCCTAAAGCCTGCCCGGCCGCCCGCTCCAACAAAAAGGCGGCCCGAGAGCCGCCTTCATTGCCGGGACCGAAGCGTCTCAGCCGACGATCTCGGTGTCGGAGAACCAGTACCTGATCTCCTGCGCGGCGGTCTCCGGCGCGTCCGAGCCGTGCACCGAATTTTCGCCGATCGACAGCGCATGCACCTTGCGGATGGTGCCCTCGGCGGCATTGGCCGGGTTGGTGGCGCCCATCACTTCGCGGTTCTTGGCGATGGCGTTCTCGCCCTCCAGCACCTGCACGACGGTCGGGCCCGACGACATGAATTCGACCAGCTCGCCGAAGAAAGGACGCTCCTTGTGGACGGCGTAGAAGCCTTCGGCCTCGCGGCGGCTCATCCATACGCGACGCGACGCGACGACGCTGAGGCCCGCGTCTTCCAGCATCTTGGTGATGGCGCCGGTCAGATTGCGCTTGGTGGCATCCGGCTTGATCATGGAGAAGGTGCGTTCGATCGCCATTGGGTCGTCCTTGTTCTGGGAATGGAAATTGGAGTGGCGGGCTCTATACAAGCCGCTTGGCGGCTTGCCAAGGGGAGGCGGCTTCTGGTCAAGGCCGGCTGTTTGCGGGATAATTAGACGGCTGAGAGCGCGCTTCGCGTGCAGTCCGGAGCGCCGCGGCAGCGGAGCAGGAGGCGATGAACCGGCTCTACCTCAAACGCGACGATATCGCCGGCATTTTCTTGATGGCCGTGGTCCTTGCCGTGATCGTCTTCGTCCTGCTGTTCTTTCCACAAACCGGACAGCAGAATTTCGGCTTCGGCCCGGAATGGCAATGCGCCCGCATGGGAGAGGGCGATCCGATCTGCGTCAGGCTGGTCGAAAAGGATGAAGCCGGAAAATTCCCGCCTTGAGGGGGAGATGGCCGGCAGCACAGAGCGGGGCGCCGCGCGTGAAACGCCGACTTCTTCTTTCGCAAGTAGGCGCCGCAGCTGTTGAGGCGCCCACTCTGTCACCTTCGGCGACATCTTCCCACAAGAGGAAGATTAGCGCTTACGCCGCCGCGGCGACCTGCCGGCCGATTCCGCCATGCAGGTCGAGGCAGCGTTCGAACCATTCGGCAACGCCGCCGCCCGTCTCGAGCAGCTGGTAGGGCGAGGCGACGCGCGCCCATTGCAGCGCCCCGAACACGATGTAGTCGGCAAACAGCGGCGATGTCCCGCCGATGAAAGGCTGATAGCTGAGCATCGAGCGCAGCGGCTCGAGCGAGGCACGAAAGCCGGCAAGCCCCTCGTCGCGGCCGGCCACCACCTCTTCGAGCCGCTTGCCGAGCCGCTGCTCGCGGCTCTCGCGGAAATAGGCGCGGTTCGCCTCGTCCTGCATGCTGTGCAGATCGGTGAGCAGCACCGTCATGAGGTAAGGATGGATGGTGAGCTGCGACCAGCGTTCGATGAAGCGCGCCGTCGCCTTGCCGCCTTCGCCGCCGAACAACGTCGGCCGCTCGGGGTAGGCTTCGTCGAGATAAAGGGCGATGGCGAAGGAATCGGCCACCACGCGCTCGCCATCGCGGATCACCGGCACCGTCTTCGACGCGCCGCCTTCCACCTTGGGGACTTCCAGGAAGCGCGTCGGCACCTTGGTGGCGTCGAGCCTTTTGTGGGCCAGCGCCATCTTCGTCTTCCAGCAATGCGGACTGAATGGGCGTTTTGCGTCGTGGCCGACGAGATCATAGAACAGAATGGTCATTACGGTTCCTGCGGGTTACGAAGAGCCGGGATTCGTTGCGAGCCGGATGGAAGAATGAAACAGCATTTCATGATGTTTGCGGCCTACAATCAATGGGCCAACACGCGCATCTATGATGCCGCCGCCGATCTCAGCGAAGAGGAACTCGGCCGCGATGTCGGCGCCTTCTTCGGCTCGATGCTGGGCACGCTCAATCACCTGCTCGTCACCGACCGCGTCTGGATGAAGCGCTTTACGGGCGAGGGGGACGCGCCCTCAAACCTTGCGACGATCCTCTATCGCGCCTTCCCGGGCTTGCGCCTGGCACGCGAGGCCGAGGACAGGAGGATTGTCGACTGGATGGGCGGCATGACCGATAAGGCACTCACCGGGCGATTTTCCTATATGACCACCGACATGCGCACCGTTTCGCAGCGGCTGGCGCCGGCGCTCAGCCATCTCTTCAATCACCAGACCCACCATCGCGGCCAGGCGCATATGTGCCTTACCGTCCTCGGCAGGCCCTCGGTGCCGCTTGACCTGATGCAGTTCCAGCGCTCCGAAGAAGGCCGCGCCTACGCCTGAAGCTTACGGGATTCCGGTTGGCCAATTCAAAAAAATTAAGAAACACTTCAATTTCGTCTATATTTTTAAAGCAGAAGTATCGTTTTTGAAAAATACGATTCGTCACATGCGAAATAGCTAAAGAAACCGAAAGGGCACTCTCGGCGTATTTCTGTCTCAAAAGCTACGCGCTCTAGAAAAGCGCAACAAACGGTGCAAGGCGGAAATACAAAACCACAGGGAGAGTGTCATGGCCAGTATCGTAAAAAGATTCGCCAGCACATTGGCGAGTGGTGCAATCGTCGTTGCTCTTGCCATGCCTGCGAGCGCCCAGAGCGTCGGGGTCGGCAGCCTCGGCGGCGTATCCGTAGGCGGCAACAGCGCCGACGCCAATGCGGGCGGCCCAAATGGGGCTGACGGCAATGCATCCTTCGGCGGCAGCAACAGCAGCGCCAGGGTTTCGATCGGCGGCGCAAGCGGCGGCAGCGGAAACGCCACCATCGGCGGCAGCAGTTCCACGGCCACCGCATCCATCGGCGGCACCAACGGGGCTGGAGCCGATGCGACTTTGGGCAACGGCACCAATAGCGCGCTCAACGTGACGACCGGCGGCACGAGCGGCGCTGGCGTCGCCCTCGGCGCGGGCGCCGCCGTTCCTGGAACCGTCGGCGCGACGCCGCCGGGAACGACGAACCTGTCCTCCGCCGTCGCGCAAATGTCGAGCAGCCAGTTGTCGCGGATGAAGAAGCGCTGCGTCGATGTGCTCAGCAGCGAGGGCACCTATGATCGTGATCTGAGGGCGCTCTGCCTGATGATTTCGCGTCGTTGACGGCGCGCTGACGAGCGCCTCTGGCCAATCGCAAAGCCCGCCGCTGCGTCGGCGGGCCTTCTTCAGCTGGTATCGCGGTGCGGCGCGCTCGACGCCTGGTTAACCACATTCCCATTGAAGCCAATATATTAGGACTTCGTTTGCGCTCGCGCTCCACAATAGGCCAGTTGTAGTGGGAGCAATGCCATGCGCATCGATTTGTCCCCCACCAGTTGGGGCAGGGTCGCGCTGGTCACCGTTGCCGGCACGGCATTCTTCATTGCCGCGGCCTTCTTCGTCGATTCCTTCAACTTCGCCTCGCTGTCACCCGAAGCGCTGCTCTGGGCCAAGCTCACCGACCTGTTCCTGCCGCTCATCCTTGGCGGCTCCTTCCTTTTCTTCCTAATGTGGAAGATGCGCCAGCTGGCCATCGCCCAGAAGGAGCTCAGCATCATTGCCGCGACCGACAGCCTGACGGCGGTCTTCAACCGCGGCGCTTTCTCGATGCTGGTCGAGGCCTATCTCGACAAGGCCCGCAGCCACGCGGTGGCCGAAGCCGGCGCGCTGCTGATCGTCGATGCCGACCATTTCAAATCGATCAACGACCGGCTCGGCCACGATTGCGGCGATCAGGCGCTGAAGCTGATCGCGAGCACGATCCGGAGCCAGCTCCACGGCGCCGACATCGTTGGACGCATCGGCGGCGAGGAATTCGCGGTCTTCCTTCCGGGCGCCGACGCGACACGCTCCTTCCTGGTCGCCGAGTCGATCAGACTGCGTATCCGCGAGGCCGAGTTCGCGCCGGGCGGGCAGCCGTGCCCGCTTTCGGTCAGCATCGGCGGCGTCGCGTTCAGCGGGCCCACCACCTATCACCACATGTTTCGGGTCGCGGACAGGCATCTTTACAAGGCGAAGTCGAACGGACGCGACCAGGTGAGCTTCGAAAGCCCGCGCAGCAGGCTATCCGGCGAGGCCGCCGGCACGTTCCACTGAACGAACCCGCGCAGCAGGGAACGGAGCGCCCTCACCAGCGGTGGGGCTGAGTAGGAGTGTCGTCCCGCCTTTGGGTAGGCGTCTATTTCCACATGCCGCGCATGCGCGCGCCGAGATCGACCTTGACGCCCGGCTTTTGGCGCGGGTCGTCCGTGATCGCCGCGCTCGCCCAGGATGACTGTTCGAAAGCCGAAAGCATCGAGGCCGGGATAAAGCGGGTGCGCGAGGCATAGACGTGACGGTCGCCGCGGGCCGGCTGATTGTGCGGATAAAAGCGCTGCGGCACCACCAGGTGCAGGCTGTCCTTGGCGCGCGTCATCGCCACATAGAGCAGCCGCCGCTCCTCCTCGATATCCTCCTTGGTACCGACGCCGAGATCGGCCGGGATGCAGCCGTCGACCGTGTTGAGCACGAAGACGTTCTTCCACTCCTGGCCCTTGGCCGAATGGATCGTGGACAGGATCAGGTAATCCTCGTCGCGATGCGGCGGGCCGGCCTGGTCGCTGGTGGCGTCGGGCGGGTCGAGCGTCAGCTCGGTCAGGAAACGCTCGCGCGAGGGATAGCCCGACGCGATCTGCTCGAGCTGCAACAGGTCGGCCCGGCGCGTGATCGCGTCCTCGTGGATGCGCTCCAGATGCGGCTCGTACCAGAGCCTGACCCGCTCGAGGTCCGCCGGCCATTTGGCGCCGGCGCGCAGCCCGCTGTAGATGTCGAGGAAGACCGGCCAGTCTTCGGCCGCGCGCTGCGGCGGCCGGAAGCGTGCAAGGCCGAGCGTCTCGTCGAGCGACGTCGCCATCGCCTCGACGATCTGTGAGGCGGCCGAAGGCCCGATGCCGGGCATCAACTGCAGCACCCGGAAGCCGGCGATCCTGTCGCGCGGGTTCTCGGCAAAGCGCAGCATCGCCAGCATGTCTTTCACATGCGCGGCATCGAGGAATTTCAGCCCGCCGAATTTGACGAAGGGGATGTTGCGCCGCGTGAGCTCCACCTCCAGCGGCCCGCTGTGATGCGAGGCGCGGAACAGCACGGCTTGCGCCTTGAGCGCCGTGCCGGCCTCGCGCTCGGCAAGGATCGCCTGGCAGACATAATTGGCCTGCTCAGCCTCGTCGCGCACGCTTACCAGTTGCGGCCTGTGCGACGACCGGCGTTCGGTCCAGAGATTCTTGGTGAAACGCTCGCTTGCCTCGCCGATTACTTTGTTGGCGGCGGCTAGGATCGGCTCGGTCGAGCGGTAATTGCGCTCCAGCATGACGATCTCGGTGCCTTGCGCGAACTGTTTTGGGAAATCGAGAATGTTGCGCACTTCCGCGGCCCGGAAGGAATATATCGACTGTGCGTCATCGCCCACCACGGTCAAGCCCGCGCCGTCCGGCTTCAGCGCCAACAGAATAGAGGCCTGCAGCCGGTTGGTGTCCTGGTATTCGTCGACCAGCACGTGGTCGAAGCGGGAGCCAAGGTGAGCGGCGATCTCCGGCTCGGCCGCCATCTGCGCCCAGTAGAGCAAAAGGTCGTCGTAATCGAGCACGTTCTGCGCCTGCTTGGCCTCGACATATGCCGCGAACAGCTCCTTCAGCTGTTCCGCCCATCCTGAGCACCAGGGAAAGGCCGAGCCCAGCACCTCGCCGAGCGGCGCCTGGGCGTTCACCGCCCGCGAATAGATCTGCAGGCAGGTGGCTTTGGTCGGAAAACGGCTTTCGGTCTTGGAAAAACCGAGCTCGTGCCGGGCAAGGTTCATCAGGTCGGCCGAATCCTCGCGATCGTGGATGGTGAAAGCCGGATCGAGGCCGATCTGCTCGGCATAGTCGCGCAAGAGTCTGGCGCCGATACCGTGGAAAGTACCGGCCCAGGATAGCGCATCGGCGATGATCGCGGCATCGCGGCCCAGCACCTCGCCGGCGATGCGCTCGACGCGCTTCGCCATTTCAGCCGCGGCGCGGCGCGAAAAGGTCATCAAAAGGATGCGGCGCGGATCGGCGCCCTTGACGATGAGGTGCGCCACGCGATGCGCCAGCGTGCTGGTCTTGCCGGAGCCGGCCCCGGCGATCACCAGCAGCGGCGCGGCCACCTTGCCGTCGCCATGCACCACCGCCAGCCGCTGCTCGTCGTTCAGCCGGGCAAGATAGGCAGGAGTTTCGAAGGACGAATCACGGGCGGCGATGTTCATCGCCCATCAAGCATCGTTTCCGCTTTGTTCGCAATACAGCTAATCTCGCCCAAAGGCGGCCAAGTGGGGGGCGATGCCCGGCAGGGCAGAGGGGACGCTGTACGCGCCGGCATGTGCTGGATAGGCCGGCCATCTTCCCAACAAGCGCGAGAACGGCCGATCTACCTTTTCGGCTCGACGCCCATCGCCGCCGACTGGCGCCGCAGCGACCGCCGATCGTCCGGCGGCGCGAGATCGCCGGACGCCTCCTCGATGATCCTCATCGTGACGCGATAGGCCGTGTAGCCGAACAGGCCGACGAGCAGCAGACGGATCATGACATCTCCTCGTGAGTTAACGAGGTTCAACCGGAGACAGGCGCGTTGGTTCCCGCCGGACGGCGCAACCAAACCGCCGCCGCCTCGTTTGCTTCGAAGAAAGGGGCGAACGAGAGGAGGTCGTCATGAAGAAACTTCCTGTGCTGCTGGCTCTCGCGGCAGGGCTCGGGCTCGCCGCCTGCGACAACAGCGTACAGCCCACCAAGGCGCCAAGCGACACCGTCGACAAAAACCCGCAGGTCGACAAGAACCCGGTGCCGCAATCGACCACCGGCGGCGACCAGCCCGGCACGCCGCCGAAGCAATGAGAGCGGACGATGTTGTCGGGAGACGAAGCGGCGGCGCCGCAGAAGAAGGCCGGCGCTGCTTGGGAGGAAGCTGGAAAGCGCCGGCCAAGCGGGAAAATCAGGCCCGCCGCAGGATCAAAGATAGCTGAGTCTCTCCGCCGCGTCATGGGGCGATCGCGCTAGCCGGCTACAGGTATCCGTCCAAACGCTTTGTCGGCCTTCAAAGATCGGAGAATCTCAGGGGTGTGTTTGCGTCGCTTGCGCCGCCGCGTCACGCCATCGCGGCGCGCGCCAGCGGCACGTTGGCGATCTCCAGGTCCAACTGGCGCTGCGTCAGCGCCGCTTCGGCCATGATCCACTGCTTGAACAGCTCCACCTTGCGGGCGCCGAGCGCCTTGATGGGGCTGACGAAATACCAGCCGGCGGTGTTGGGATGGTGGACCGCGAAGGGGGCGACCAGCCGCTCGGCTCGGATGTCGCTTGCCATATAGGCGCGGTTGGCAACGGCAAAGCCCATGCCGGCATTGGCCGCCTCGTAGGACATCATGCAGGAATCGAAATAGATGCTCTTGGTCTCGCCAAGCACGAAACTCGCGCCGGCAAAAGCCAGCCACGACTGCCAGTTCTGGGTGCAGGTGTCGGAGTGGAGCAGGGTGAAGTGCCTGAGGTCCTCCGGCGTCACCTTGGACAGCGGCTTGTCGCCCAGCACCTCGCGGAACAGCTTGCGGCTGCACACCGGCGTCAGGTCCTCCTTGAACAGCAGCACGGAGTTGAGGCCGGGGAAATTGCCGTCGCCATAGCGGATCTCGAGATCGTATTCGGAGGTCGCGAATTCATGCGTGGCATAGGAAGTCGAGACCCGCATCTCGATATCCGGATACTGCCGCTGGAAGGTGGCAAGCCGCGGAAACAGCCAGCGCGCCGCGAAGGTCGGCAAGACGCAGATCTTCAGCACATGCGCCTGGGATTGGCCGGTCGCCTCCATGCTGGCAGCCACGATCCGCTCCAGCGCCTCGCGCACGCGCGCCACGTAGGTCTCGCCTTCCGGCGTCAGCGACACCGCGTTGCCGCCGCGCTGGAAGATCTTGAAGCGCAGCTGGTCCTCCAGGCTCTTCACCCGCTGGCTGACGGCTGAGGCGGTAATGAACTGCTCTTCGCCCGCGCGCGTGAAGTTGCGGTGCCTGGCGGCGCTCTCCACGATTTTCAGCGAGTTTAAGTTGACCTGGCTGAGCAGACGCACGGGGTTCGACCTTTAGCTATGCTTAAAGTAGCACCAGCATTCCTAAATTTACAGGGGCGGGTGCTCAATCGACTGTTTACCAAGTGTTGCCCCCACCTTGGAGAAGTAGAATGAACGCCCATACAATCCCCGAACTGCGCTATGCGATGAGCCGTGAAGCCATCATCGGTCATGATACGGCGTGGAAAGTGTCGAGCTTCGGCGTCGCCCAGTATCTTCACGGCTACGACCCGCAACTGCTCGCCGCGATCGAGGAGGCGGCGCTCAAGCTCAAGGCCAGCCACGCCGTGCACAAGCATCTCGACCTCACCTTCATCACCGGCGCGGACCGCTACATTCCCGAGATCAAGGAACTGCTCAACGACAAGCTGCGGCTGGAACGGCTGTCCGACATGATGGGCACCAAGCTCGAACCCTATCCGCTGTCTATCGTCGGCTCGACCGTCACCTTCATGAACCCCAAGGACGGCGCCGTCGACTGGCACTGCGATGGCGTTCCGGTGACGGAACTCATTCCGCTCTCGATCAGCGATCCTCTGATCGGCGGCCATCTTGAAATCTATTGCGACGATTCCGAGACGGGGCGTGCCATCCTCGAATCCGGCAGCGACCTGCCGCGCAACAGGGTCATGCGCATCGACCACAAGATGAATTACGCCACGCTCGGCCAGTTCCTCGGCGTGCTCCATCGCACCGCGCCGATCCAGCTCGGCTCGCGGGTCACCCTGGTGCTCAACCAGCGTTCGGTGGCGAAGCCCTATGTCGACGACAACCGCATGTTCTACCTCGCCGCCGACAACGACCAGGACCGCGGCTGGGTGAACGAACTGGCCGAGGACGTCTGGACGAACCAGCTGCCGGCCTATCGCCGTCACGCCGAAGAACATCCCGTGCCGAAGCCGGCTGTCGATCCGGTCTCCGGCGGAGCCAGGGAATCGTGGTAGTGGCTGACGATCCGGCCGGTCGCCAGCCGCCTTCAGCATCGCTGAGCCTTGGCCCGCTCACCGCCGAAAGGCGCAGCGACCGTTCCAGCGCTGCTCCCCCGGTGGCGCTGGCCTTTGCCCTCGGCGCCGTGGCGCTCTGGGCGACTAACGCTTTCGTCGGCAAGACGCTGCTTGCCAATCACCCGGTATCGGAGGTGCAGTTCCTGCAGTTCTCAGGCGCCGCGCTGGTCTTTGCGCTGATCAGGTTCTTCCCTTCTCCCCTTGTGATCAAGGGGGCCGGACGGATCGCCGACGCAGGAGTTTCTTCCAACATCTCTCATCCGTCTCGGCGCTCCGTGCCGATCCACCTTGTTCCCCAAGGGGATAAGGGGAGAACCATGCGCGCCTGCGCCGTCGGCTTCATCGGCCTGGTCGGCACCATGGCGTTGCAATACATCGCCTTCGCCTCGATGCCGGTCATCGAGGCCAATCTCGTTGCCTACACCTGGCCGCTGATGGTCGCCGCCGCCGTCATCGTGCTCGGCCGCCCGCGACGGCCGCTGCTGCTTGGACTGACCGCCGCGCTGGGCTTCACCGGCGTCGCGCTGGTGATCTCCGGCGGAGGCGCGCATGCCTGGTTCGGAGGTAGCCCCGTCGGTTATTGCGCCGCCTTCGGCTCGGCACTTTGCATGGCCTTCTACTCGCTTGCCGTCGGCCGCCTTGCCGTGTCGCCGGATCGGCTTCTGCTGCCTTCGGCCCTGATCGGCGTGGCGCTGACCTTCGCATGGTGCCTGCATGACGGCGTCGCCGCCCTGGGCGGCTTGGACCTGCTGCTCGGACTCTATCTCGGCGCCGGGCCGATGGGGCTCGGCTATTATTTCTGGTCGCGCGCGCTCAGCCTCGATCAGGGTGGGCGGCTCGCGGTCGTGGCGTATCTCACGCCGATCGCTTCCACGCTTTTGCTGGCGCTGTCGGGCGAAAGCCTGTCGATGACGGCCATGGCTGGCGCCGTCCTTGTCATCGGCAGTTGCATTGCTGTCGGCATCGAACGTCCGGAGGGCTGAAGACCATGCCAGGGATCGTACCAGGAAACATGCCAGGGAGCGGGCTTGACGACGACGAACGCCGGGCCAGACAGGAGGCGCATTGGCTGGTCAAGGAATTCGGCGCCGAGGCGCAGCTCTATGCCGCCATGAAGGCTGAGAAGGCCATCGAGCAGAAGGATTTCGGCCGCTGCGCCCGCTGGAAACGCGTGCTGGAGATTCTGGCCGACGGCCCGACCGATCTCCGGCGCGGCGTTGCCGCGAAATAAGCGACTTGCCCTAACGAATCGGGCATGATCGATTGATCAGAGAGCCAGCGCTGCTCGCAATTATTGGCTTTCCGTCCAGAATTCCAATTTTTGCAGGAATTACTCGTAGAAATTGAAGTGCTGTTGCGTCATTTCCTCGCCCGTGCAGAGCTTCGGTGCTGTAAAGTGTTTGTTGTAGGTATTAGAATTCCTAACTTGCGCGGTCGCGGCCCGCGGTGAAAACATACCTTCGGTATTGAGTCTCGCACGTTTACTGACTCTGGACGTCCGTTGGGGGACAGGTCCAATAAGATACCTAGACTAAAGTCTTAAAAACAGCTGGTCATTTGAGAGCCAGCAGAAGGTGAAAAAATTGTCCAATATCGACGACAAGACTGCAATCGAGCTGACCGCCGACATTGTTTCGGCCTATGTGGGCAACAACCCGCTTCCGGCATCCGGCCTGCCTGATCTGATCGCCAGCGTCAGCGCTTCCGTGCGCAAGCTCGCCGGGGGCGCCCCGGTGAAGGAAAGCGCGCCGCAGACGCCGGCCGTCAATCCGAAGCGTTCGGTATTCCCCGACTACATCGTCTGCCTCGAGGACGGCAAGAAGTTCAAGTCGCTGAAGCGGCACCTGTCGACCGACCATGGGCTGACGCCGGACGAATATCGCGCGAAATGGGGCCTGCCGGCGGACTATCCCATGGTGGCGCCCAGTTATTCGGCCACTCGCTCGGCGCTTGCCAAGTCTTCCGGCCTGGGCCGGAAGCCGGCCGCGGATTCCGGCAGGGGCAAGCGTAAAGCCAAGGCCTGAGCCGAAGGTCATGCTGCCCGCTACGGACGGCGCCACGCCGTCGGCCGACCGCTTTGCCGCGCTCGACGCGTTGCGTCGCAGGGTGGCCATCCAGTCTTGCGCCGATGCCGGCGAGGGGGTCAAGGCGCGGCGCGTCCTGTTTTCATTGGACCTGCCGGCCATCGATCTGCGTACCGCGCTCGACGCGCTCGACAATTTCGAGCGCGCCATCGTCGAGCATGACGACCGGCCGGTCGTCGCTGCGCGACGGCTGAGATGCCTCGCGGTCCTGGACGGCATCGTCGGCGGCTGAAAAGGCGCATGGTCAAGGCGGTTCCGAGACAACCGCGCAGCGGTTTTCCGGAATCCGGGAGGAGCGGTATTCCAGAGCGGAGCTGCGCCGCCGGCCTATCGGTCATTGCGTAGGCGAAGTCTGGGATTGTTTTCCAGGATAAATTTGGATCAGCAGGTGTTTCGTCGCGTCCGCCTCTGGCCTGCCGGTCATCTCCCCCACTTGGGCGGAGATTGGCAGCGTCGGCGCCGCGCTTGCCGGGTCGGTTAAGGGGAGCACTGCAGCCGTCTCGCCCTCAAACAGCACCACCTGCGTCGCCAGCGCGGCGGTCGTGGCGACCTGGAAGAAGATGAAGGCGAGGGCGAAATAGCGGATCACGGGGCTCAGAACGCTTCGGCCGGCAACTGGTTCCCTGATTGGGCTCGGGACCGGCGCCCGGAACACGGCGAGCCGTCCTCCAGGCCTGGCTCTTGCGAAGCGCCGACGTCCGGTGCAAAAGCCCGCCCATGCTTATCATCAACGACCTCTCGCTGCGCATGGCGGGGCGCCTGCTTCTCGATCATGCCTCGCTGACCCTGCCGGCCGGCACCAAGGCCGGTCTCGTCGGCCGCAATGGCACCGGCAAGACGACACTGTTCAAGGC
>NZ_RZST01000160.1:0-12628 GCF_003997575.1 Mesorhizobium sp. M1A.F.Ca.IN.022.07.1.1 | reverse complement strand
CTTCTGGTTCATGGAGATGAACACACGGCTGCAGGTCGAGCATCCCGTCACCGAGATGGTCACCGGCGTCGATCTGGTCGAATGGCAGCTTCGTGTCGCCGCCGGCGAAAAACTGCCGAAGGCGCAGAACGAGATCGCCCTTGCCGGACATGCTTTCGAGGCGCGCATCTACGCCGAGGACGCGGCCAAGGGATTCCTGCCGGCGACGGGCACGCTTTATCATCTCAAATTCCCCGACACGCCGCCGGAGGATGCCGCCATGCGCATCGAGACCGGCGTGCGGGCCGGCGATGCGATCTCGCCCTTCTACGATCCGATGATCGCCAAGCTGGTGGTGCACGCTAGGGACAGAACCACCGCGCTTGGCGCGCTGCGCAAGGCGCTGGCCCGAACCGAAGTTGCCGGCTCGACGGTCAACACCGCCTTCCTTGCAGCACTCGCCGCCGACGCCGATTTCGCGGCGGGCGATATCGACACCGGCCTGATCGGCCGGCATCAGGATGCTCTCGTCGCTGTTCCCCCGCCAAGCGATGAAGCGATCGCCGCGGCGGCGCTGGCAGCGACCGACGCAAGCACGGCGGGTCCGGCCGCCGATCCGTGGTCCTCGCTCGCCGGCTATGCGCATTTCCATACGCTGGCGCGCCGCACCCGGTTGCGTTACGGCGAGGAGAACATCCTGGCCCGGGTATCGGCGCGGCCTGACGGCCGCTTCCAGGTGGCGCTGGAGGCGCCGCATGACGCGATCAACGCGCACGACCTCAGGAGCATGCCGCGCAGCGCGCGCTGGCCGGGCCATGTCACGGTGTTCGAAGGAGCGGTCGGATATACATTCACGGTGCCGGATCCGCTGGCCAAGGCGGATGAGGCCGCGGCCGCGTCGGACAGCCTGCGCGCGCCGATGCCGGGATTGGTCAAGCTGGTGCGCGCGGCAGCGGGCGATACCGTTATCAAGGGCCAGCCGCTCCTAATCCTCGAAGCGATGAAGATGGAGCACACGATCGCCGCACCCCATGATGGGGTGATTGCCGAGATCGCGGCCGAAGGCGCGCAAGTGAGCGACGGCACGGTGCTGGTGCGGTTCGAGGACGCACGGGGCTGAGCTGCCGGTCGCCTTGGATCGGCAACGGGACAAACTGGCTGGGGCGGCAGGACTCCAGGGGGGCGCCGTAGAGCGCCGAACTGGTCTCCAAATCAGTGCCAAGGCACATACGAAAACGGCCGGGACAAATCCCGGCCATTTCCAATCGATCTGCAGAACGAATTACGGCTTGATCGGCGCGTATTTGCCGTCGTGCCACTGGTTGATGTCGTAGCTGGCGTTCTTCAGGTCGCCCTTCTCGTCGAAGATCACGTCGCCGACCACGGTGCTGATCGGCTTGCCGTCCTTCAGCGCCTCGGCGACCTTGGCCGGGTCGTCGGTGCCGGCGCGCTTGACGCCTTCGGCCACCGCCTGGATCACTGCATAGGAGAACAGCGTGAAACCTTCCGGTGTGAAGCCGCCTTGCTTGATCTTGGCCACGGCCTCCTTCGCTTCCGGCTTCGACTGCGGATCCGAGGGGAAGACGAACATTGTGCCTTCACCGGCCGGGCCGGCGATCTGCCAGAATTCCGGCGAGGCGATCGAGTCCGGCATGATCAGCTGGAACTTGACGTTCTGCTCCGCTGCCTGGCGCAGGATCAAGCCGGCCTCCGGATGGTAGCCGCCGAAATAGACGACGTCGGCCTTGAGCTCTTTCAGCTTGGTGACCAAAGCCGAATAGTCCTTCTCGCCGGCATTGATGCCTTCATAGTCGACCTCCTTGAGGCCGCCGGCATTCATGGTCGCCTTGACAGCATCGGCAACGCCCTGACCGTAGGCGCTCTTGTCGTGCAGGACGACGACGTTCTTGCCGGCATATTTCTTGGCGATCCATGGACCGATGAAAGCGCCCTGCGCATCGTCACGCGTGTAGAGGCGCATGATCGTCGGCCAGCCGGCCTTGGCCGCGGCGTCGGTCAGTTCCGGATTCGACGAGGCCGGGCTCATCATCAGGGTGCCGGCTTCGGCGTAGACGGCGGAAGCGGGAATGCTCGAGCCCGAGCAGGCATGGCCGTCGACGAACTTGACGCCGTTGGCAACGATACGGTTGGCGACCGACACGGCCTGCTTCGGATCGCATTGGTCGTCCTGGATGTCGATCTTGATCTTGTTGCCGTTGACACCTCCGGCGGCATTGATGGCATCCGCCGCGGCCTGCGCGCCCTGCTTGAACTGGTCGCCGATGTTGGCGAGCTGCCCGGTCATCGGGCCGACCACCGAAATCGTGATGTCGTCGGCGAAGGCAACCGATGCGCTCATCGTCAGGCCCAATGCGGCCGCGCTCAAAATACCCAATCTTTTCATGACAATAGAACTCCTCCACTTGCGCGCGGCCGTTCCGGCCACGCTTCTTCCAGAGAGCCGGGACAATTTCACCCTTCGCCGGAACTGTCGAGAGCACAATGTATCGGGATTTGGTTCATTCCGACGGGGAGTTCTTGGGCCAAGCCGCCGTTCCCATACAGGCGGAGACTGCGCAAATGCAAAAGCCGCGCCGGCCTTGTCCCGGCCGGTCGCGGCTTTTGCAGTCGAGCTTCCCGGCGCCCCGCGCGCCTGAACCCCGCTTCCCTGTGTTGTCGCACGGCTTGAGTTCGTTGACCTGCCGCGTTCTTGGTCTGGTTAACCGGCCGTCTTTTTGCGGCCTTGTCCCTTAAGAGCTTCCGGCCCTTACCCCGCAAAATCAGTGCATCGTCATCCATTCGCGCGCTTCGCGCAGCGCCTTGGCGATCTCGGCCTTCGACATCGATGCCGACAATTCCGAGCGCAGCTCGGCGGCGCGGAGCGATCCCTTGATCGCGGCGATGTTGAACCATTTGTGGGCGGCAATGACGTCGGTCTCGCAATCGCGGCCGGTCGCATACATCATGCCCAGTTCGAAAAGAATGTCGGCCTGGGCAGTTGCCCCCATGGCGCCGAAGCCGGCTTCAAGCATTTCAAAGCGTGCCATTTCAATCCCCTGTCTGCTCCCGAGAGCTGCCTCCTTCTGCCCCTGGAATTCCCCTGGGCGGGCCGCTCTTTCGATGCTTTCGAGGATGACGGCTCGCCTTGAATCCGTCGTTAAATGGCTTGCTTAATTTGAAGAAAACAAAGCTAAAACAAGAGGTAAACGCGAAGAACCGTTAAGCATAGGAATCCAGCAATTCAGCCGATCTGCGCCAAATTCGTCGAAAATTTGAGGCGCGGGAATCAAGACTTCGCTAACCACGGAAACCGAAGCCTTTTTCGCCATCCGTTCATTTCCAGCGACCGACGCGGCCGAAATCCTTACAAGCTTCCGTCGCGGCACCGCTTTCGTTTTGGCGATGGCTGGATTAGCTTTACGTTTGCGTAAGGGACAGAGAGGCGGAACGAGGCCCGCCGGAACCCTAAAGGGAGGACAAGCATGTTTCGAAAAGTCAGCCTAGTCCTGGCGGCCACCTTGATGATTGCAGGCGCCGCGTCGGCCGACCCGATCGAGGGCAATTGGAAGACGCAGGCCGGATCGACAGCGGCGATCGCCGGCGGCGGGGCGTTTTCCATCACGCTCAAGTCCGGCAAATATGCCGGCAAGACGATCGGCTCCTTCAAGGCGACCGGCGACAACAAGTACACCGGCACAATAACAGACCCGGAAACCGACAAGACCTATTCCGGCAAGGCGACGCTTTCCGGCACCTCGCTAAAGATGAGCGGCTGCGTTCTGGGCGGACTGATCTGCAAGACCCAGACCTGGCACAAGCTCTGACAGTCGAACGGATGACGATGCAAAAACGGGGCCCGGCGCCCCGTTTTCTTTTTGAGCGCCGTTTCTGAGCGCAGCGCTGGACAAGGCACTTCGCAGGCCTTCGGCCGGTCATGACCCCATCAGCCAATTTGAACCGCAGATGAATATCGGTCTCAGAACCGGTTCAGAGGCGTTCGGGCATTCTCCTCGCCATTGAAGGAGAGACCAATGCTTGTCCGCCGCTTCACCATCGTCTGCCTGCTGATGAGCCTGTTCGGCATGTTCTTCGCCATCCTCGTGGCCGAAGCCGGCCGTCCGGCGCGCTCACCGCGAATGGCCGATACCTGCCGGCTGGACTGCATGAACCATTTCGGCCGCTGAAACGACCAATACTCGAAACCGGAACGACCACCATGAACCGCATCGCTGCCTCCACCCTCAAAGCTCTTCGGCTCCTGCCGCGGGCGATGCTCATCCTGATGGTGCTTGCCGCTCCTGTGCTGGCGGTGCCGATGATGCGCGCCGACGCCGGTTCGGTCATCGAGGCGCCAACGCCGAAGAAGGCAGGCATCGGCTTCGTGCTGCTGGTCAGCCTGCAGCGTGGCTGACACGGCCAGAGAAAAATACTCCGCAAGGCGGGCTTCGCGCCCACCTCCCCCTCCCAAGCGCTCTTCCAAATCCCTATATTGGGCCATGGAAAAGCGAATCTACCCCCAAGCCATCGAATCGGTCGTCATGCCGGAGCCTTTCGGCAGGCAGAGTTTTGACGACGCCAAGAAGGCGGTCGCGGCGCTGGAGGCGCTCTACGACCGCAACACCAAATTCCTGCGCGATTCCTTCGCCAAGCTCGCCGCCGGCGGCGACGAGAGCAGGCGCTACCGGGCCTTCTATCCGCAGATCGGCGTCACCACCACCTCGTTCACGCAGATCGACTCGCGCCAGGCCTACGGCCATATGCCGACGCCCGGGCATTTTGCCACCACCATCACCCAGCCAAAGCTGTTCGAGAACTATCTCGTCGAGCAGCTTCGGCTCATCATGCGCAATCACGGCGTCCAGGTCACGGTGTCGGAATCGACGACGCCGATCCCGCTGCATTTCGCCTTCCTGGAGGGCACCTATGTCGATGGCACGGCTGCCGAGCGGATCAGGCGGCCGATCCGCGACCTGTTCGACGTGCCGGATCTCGACGGCACGGACGACCAGATCGCCAACGGCACTTTCGAGGTGGCGTTCGGCGAGCCGAGGCCGCTGGCGCCGTTCACGGCCCAGCGCATCGACTATTCGCTGCACCGCATGACGCACTACACGGCGACCAGCCCGCAGCATTTCCAGAATTTCGTGCTGTTCACCAATTACCAGTTTTACATCGACGAGTTCGTGGCGCGGGCCCGCGAGCTGATGGAGAGCGGCGGCGGCGGTTACAGCGAATTCGTCGAGCCGGGCAACCTCGTGACTCAGGCCGGGGCCGGCGCGGCGAGCGAAGGCACCCCGCCACAGCGCCTGCCGCAAATGCCGGCCTACCACCTGAAGAAGTCGGGCCATGGCGGCATCACCATGGTCAATATCGGCGTCGGCCCGTCCAACGCCAAGACCATCACCGACCATATCGCGGTGCTTCGGCCACATGCCTGGGTGATGCTCGGCCACTGCGCCGGCCTGCGCAATACGCAGGCACTGGGCGACTATGTGCTGGCCCATGCTTATGTGCGCGAGGATCATGTGCTCGACGACGACCTGCCGGTCTGGGTGCCGATCCCGCCGCTGGCCGAGATCCAGGTGGCGCTGCAGGAAGCGGTCGCCGAGGTAACGGGACTTTCCGGCTACGATCTCAAGCGCATTATGCGCACCGGCACCGTCGCCACCATCGACAACCGCAACTGGGAACTGCGTGACCAGCGCGGACCGGTGCAGCGCCTTTCGCAGTCGCGCGCCATTGCGCTCGACATGGAATCGGCGACGATCGCCGCCAACGGCTTCCGCTTCCGCGTGCCCTACGGCACGCTGCTGTGCGTCTCCGACAAGCCTTTGCATGGCGAACTGAAACTGCCCGGCATGGCGACGGAATTCTACAAGCGGCAGGTGGCGCAGCACCTCACCATCGGCATCAGGGCGATGGAGAAGCTGGCCGAAATGCCGATGGAGCGGCTGCATTCGCGCAAGTTGAGAAGCTTCTCCGAGACTGCTTTCCAGTAGCCGAGGCAACTCATCGTCTTGCCCGGGCCGCAATTTTGCCGATAAGCAGGCCTGAGCGAGACTATGTCGCTGCAAAAAGATGCCGGCGACATTCGGCAGAACACGACTGACATGACAACAGGCGGCGCGCGCTCAAACATGACGGCTGGGGTGGCATTCCTGGCGATGACGGCACTCACGGCCGCGCTGCTGGCCGGATTCCTCGGCGCGCTGCATCCAGCCCTCGATTCGTTCTCGCATTTTCGTATTCATCTGAGCGTGCTCACGGCACTGCTGGCGGTGGCGCTGCTTGCCAGTTCCTACCGGCTGCAGGCGGCAGCAGCGCTGCTCTTCGCCCTCGCCTGCCTCGCCACGACGGCCAGCGCGCTGCCCAGGTTGTGGCCGCAGCAGGCGGTCGCCAAACCTGCCGACCGTATCGTCTATAGCCTGCTGCAGATCAATCTTCGCTTCGACAATCCGACGCCCAAGAAGGTGCTGTCGCTGATCGGCCGCACCAACCCTGATGTGATCACCCTCGACGAGGTGTCGGGAATGTGGACTAGAGAGCTCGGCTATATCACCGGCGCCTATCCGTACCGCATCCTCTGCCCCTACCCCAACGGCGTGTTCGGCGTCGCGCTGCTCTCGCGGCGGCCTTTTGCCCCGGGCACGGCGCCGCATTGCGAGCCGCGCGGCGCGATGGCTACCGCCACGATCGATTTCGGCGGCACCGGCGTCGATGTCGCGGCAATCCATTTGAGCTGGCCGTGGCCGCGCGAGCAGTACTGGCAGATCGGCGAGCTGGCGGAGCCGCTTGCCGCGCTCGGCGAAACCGCCATCATGGCCGGCGACTGCAACGCCGCGCCGTGGAGCGCTGCGGTGCGTCGTGTCGCCTCGCTCGGCGGACTGAGCGTGATGCCGTCGGCCGGGCCGACCTGGATCCATCGGAAGCTGCCGGATTTCATCCGGCGCTTCGCCGGCCTGCCGATCGACCAGGTGTTCAGCAAAGGGGCCGTGACGATCCATTCGGCGACGCGGCTGGAAGACGCCGGCTCCGACCACTTGCCGGTGCTGATCGAGTTCTCGTTGCGGTCCGACGGCCGACAGCCCGAGCACGAGCATCAGTCGGCGCTGGCGGCAAACGCACAACTTGGCAACACGGGCGGTTAGCGTCGCATTGCTTCCCGCCGCATCGCCGGTTTCTGCTTGTGCCGCTAAGGCCTGATCAAAGCAGCGACGAGGTGCTCGACATGACCGCCTTCGCGGTGCTCGCGGGCATCGAAGGCATTTTGCCTGGCCTCGTATTCGGCATAGACGGCCTGGATGCGCCGGCGCGCCTCGCTGCGCGCCTTGTAGCAATAGGGGTCGTTAGCGACCCTAAGACCGGTGATCGAGCGATCGGTGACGCGCATCATTTCCCGGGCAATGCGGCCATGGGTTCCCTCGTGGGCGCGCACGCCGGCGAAGAACCGGTTCCAGCGCTTCTTCAATGCAGGCGTGGCTGGCGACGCCAAGCGGGGGAAAGTGTAGAAGAGACTGAGCGTTCCGTTTGCCTGCCGTATCCGGCACGAGCCCTTGTCCTGGATAACCCCAAGCTCCCAGTCGGCCGTATAGGCGGTCTGGGCGATGGCATGCGTCATGAAGCCGTGCTTGGGACCCCTGCTGCCCATCGCCTCGATGAGCGCCGCGCCCGAATTGCCGGCAATGTCATAGGTGCGCGTCTGGACCAGCACCCTGGTGCCGGCCCAAGCCTGCGGCGCGCAGAGCGCGCCGAGAGCGACAAGGCATGTCAGAACCGCCATGCGCATAACCGTCTCCTCCCTATCCTTAGGGAAAGGGAACACAAGCAGGCAGCGGATTCAACAGCCTTGAGGTTGCGCCGTCGCAACCGGTATTGCTCGTAGGTGCCGCCTGTTACCCGGCTCTCGCCAGCCGCAGGATGGCGGCTGGCGAGCCGGCGCGGCCAGACGTGGGGCTCACATGCCTTGGTAGACCGGCCCCTCTCCGCCTTGCGGGGGCACCCAATTGATGTTCCGGTTCGGGTCCTTGATGTCGCAAGTCTTGCAGTGGACGCAGTTCTGCGCGTTGATGACGAAGCGCACGTCCTTGGCGGACGGGTCGGCAGCGGCATTGCCGTCCTTGTCCACCCACTCATAGACGCCGGCCGGGCAGTAGCGGGTCGATGGCCCGGCGAACACGTCGTGCTCGGAACGCTGCTGCAGCGCCATGTCGCCGACGATGAGGTGCACGGGCTCATTTTCCTCATGGTTGGTGTTGGACAAAAACACCGAGGAGAGCCGGTCGAAGGTCAAGACGCCATCCGCCTTCGGATAAGCGATTTTCTGGTGCTTGGAGGCGGGCTCGAGCGTCGCATAGTCGGCCTTGCCGTGCTTCAGCGTGCCGAAGGGCGAGAAGCCGAACAGCGTGTTCAGCCACATGTCGAGACCACCGATGCCGACACCGACGATGGTGCCGAAGCGCGACCACAGCGGCTTGACGTTGCGCACCTTCTTCAGGTCCCTGCCGATGTCGCTGCCGCGCCAGGCGTCTTCATAGGAGGCGAGCTCGTCATTGGCCCGGCCGGCGGCAATGGCGTCCGCGACATGCTCGGCCGCCAGCATGCCCGACAGCACCGCATTGTGCGAGCCCTTGATGCGGGGCACGTTGACGAAGCCGGCCGCGCAGCCCATCAGCACGCCGCCCGGGAATGAAAGCTTCGGCACCGATTGCCAGCCGCCCTCGGTAATGGCGCGCGCGCCATAGCCGATCCGCTTGGCGCCCTCGAAGGTGCCTCTGATCGCCGGATGAGTCTTGAAGCGCTGGAATTCCTCGAAGGGCGAGAGCCAGGGGTTCTTATAGTTCAGATGGACGACGAAGCCGACCGCCACCTGGTTGTCTTCGAGATGGTAGAGGAAGGAGCCGCCGCCGGTTTTCATGTCGAGCGGCCAGCCGAAGGAGTGCTGCACCAGCCCCGGCTTGTGGTTCTCAGGCTTGACCTGCCAGAGTTCCTTGAGACCGATGCCGAACTTGGCGGGCTCGCGGCCGTCGGCAAGCTGGTATTTGTCGATCAGTTGCTTGGCCAAAGAGCCGCGCGCGCCCTCGCCGATCAGCACGTATTTGCCCATCAGCGCCATGCCGGGGGCGTAGGCCGGGCCATGCGTGCCGTCCTTCTCGACGCCCATGTCGCCAGTGATCACGCCGGTCACGGCGCCGGCTTCGTTGTAGACAAGGCTCGCCGCGGCAAAGCCCGGATAAATCTCGACGCCGAGCGCCTCGGCCTTGGTCGCCAGCCAGCGGCAGACATTGCCGAGCGAGACGATGTAGTTGCCGTGATTGTTCATCAGCGGCGGCATCAGGAAGTTGGGCAGGCGGAAGGACCCGGCGGGGCCGAGCACCAGAAAATGATCGTCGGTGACAGGCGTCTTGAAAGGGTGCCCTTCCTCCTCGCGCCAGCCCGGCAAAAGGCGGTCGATGCCGATCGGGTCGACGACGGCGCCGGACAGGATATGGGCGCCGACCTCGCCGCCTTTTTCCAGCACGACGACGGAAAGGTCGGGGTTGAGCTGCTTCAGACGGATCGCCGCGGCAAGGCCGGCCGGACCGGCGCCGACGATGACCACGTCGAATTCCATGCTCTCGCGTTCGATTTCGCTCATCTGCCCCTCGCTGGCTTGCCCTATTCTCGCATTTTGCTGGCTCACGCGCTGCATAGCGCATCAATTCGCGACGCGAAACCGGCGCTGACGTGACAAAGCCGATTTCGACAAAAAGTCGCGGTGTTCCATACGAAACGGCCATCGGACAGGCGACGGCGAAGCATAGGCCAGGGCCATGCATCTGGAAGGCCAGGCCTGTCCGGCACGTTTTTAATTGTTCGACGGCTTGCTTATCGGCAATACTTGGCCCCATGCGCACTCCCGAGCCAATCGGCTTTTCATTGAAGCGCTTACTCTTCACGCTCGGCGTGCTCTGCCGCGCGGTTCTTCCGCTCCTCTTTTCGCTCGGCGCCGCCCAGGCCGATCCGCAAAAAGTCTGGGCGGCCGGCGCCTACTCCTTTTCCGACGAGCTCGGCGGCTTCCGCATCACCGGCGCTTCCGGAATTGGCACCAAGGATGACCCGCTGGTCATCACCGAGGAGCTGAATTCGGCGACGCCAGTGACGCTGACCATCCGCGCGATCCGGCCGATCGAAGCCTTCGGCAGGGCCGGCAACGTGGCCAATGGGGTTATGTACATGCGCATCGACGTGCTCAACAATAGCTCCCTGCCCTGGGTCGAGTTCCAGTTCGAGCTGCAGGAAATCCTCGACCAGCCGAGCGTGTTCGGCGACGGTCTCTCCTTCGACCAGCGCAACAAGAATCCCGACAACATCGTCTCGAGCAACTTCGCCGATTTCGACCGCCAGTTCGAACCCTATGACCGGCTCTTGTTCAAGAACGGCAAGGTCGACCCGCTGAAGACGGCGACGTTCGAGTTCCTGATCACCGACTACACGCCGCGCTGGACATTCTTCCTGGTGCAGGATCCGCGCATACCGACGGGCTGACAGACATTGCGCTGAATGGCGAATTCCCGGCGGTTGCAAATCTTTGCCGCGCGGACGATGGTGGCGCCATGACTGCCGCCTCCCCCAACAACCCGATCGATATCGCAGAGCTGCTGGCCTTCTATGCCAGCGCCGGCGTTGACGAGGCGCTGGAAGACACACCTGTCAACCGCTTCGCCGAGGCCAAGCCGAAGCAAGCCGAGCGCGCGCCGGCGCAGGCCGCAACCGCGCGTGAAAGCATGCCCCTGGAGCGGCCGGCATCGGAGCCCGGATTGGAGGCAGGCCGGGCGGCGGAACGGCCGGCGGCATCGACGGGACTTGACGCAAGCCAAGTGCCCGATGCGCCGCGGCGCCCGACGCTCACCACCGCCACGGTCCCCGACGAGGGGCAGATCAAGCTCGCGCGGCAGCTGGCGGCGAGCGCCTCGACGCTTGACGAACTGCGCCAGCAGATGGCGGCGTTCGACGGCTGCAATCTCAAATTCACCGCCAAGAACCTGGTCTTCGCCGACGGCAACCCGAATGCCGACCTGATGCTCGTCGGCGAGGCGCCGGGCCGCGACGAGGACCTCGAAGGGCTGCCCTTCGTCGGCCGCTCCGGACGGCTGCTCGACAGCATGCTGGCAGCGATCGGCCTCGACCGGACATCGGCCTATATTGCCAACGTCATCCCGTGGCGCCCGCCGGGCAACCGAACGCCGACGCCGCACGAGACCGAGATCTGCCGCCCGTTCATCGAAAGGCAGATCGAGCTGGTCAATCCGAAGGTGCTGGTCAATCTCGGCGGCCCTTCCGCCAAGACGCTGCTCAACACGACCGAGGGCATCCTGCGCCTGCGCGGCAATTGGCGCGTCCACACCACCCAGTCGGGCATTGCCATTCCAGCGATGCCGACGCTGCATCCGGCGTATCTGCTTCGCACGCCTGCACACAAGAAGCTGGCGTGGCGGGATTTTCTCGAGGTGAAGGCGAAACTGAGGGCGTTGGGGTGAAGCACCTCCCCTTCTCCCACAACAAGGGAGAAGGGGAGCGATAACCTCTAAGGTAATTGAATTACTCCCCTCGCCGGCCTACTCATCCCCCATGACAACACCCGACGTCTCCGCCGGCAGCCTCATTCGTGAGTGGCGCACGCGCCGGCGCATGAGCCAGCTCGACCTCGCCATGGAAGCCGATATCTCGCAGCGGCATCTCTCCTTCGTCGAAAGCGGCCGCGCCCAGCCTTCGCGCGAGATGGTGCTGCATCTGGCCGAGCAGCTTGCCATTCCTCTACGCCAGCGCAACCAGCTTTTGCTCGCGGCCGGCTTCGCGCCGAGCTTCAGCGAAAGGCCGCTGACCGATACGACGCTGGCGCCGGCGATGGCTGCGGTCGAGACGGTGCTCAAGGGCCACGAGCCCTTCCCGGCGCTGGCGGTCGACCGGCACTGGAACCTCGTTTGCGCCAACGCGGCGATCGGCCCGTTCCTGGCCGACGTCTCGGAGCCGTGGCTGCTCAAGCCGCCGGTCAATGTGCTGAGGCTCAGCCTGCATCCCGGTGGCGTCGCGCCGCGCATCGTCAACCTCGCGGAATGGCGCGCGCATCTGCTCGAGCGCCTCAAGCACCAGAACGACGCCACCGGCGACTCCATGCTGATCGAGTTGGAGAAGGAATTGCGCGGCTATCCGTCCGGGCTGAGGAGCAGCCGGCCGGCGCCGGTCGAGCCAAGCGGCATCGTCCATCCGCTCAGGCTCGCGCATGGCGATCAGGTGCTGTCCTTCATCAGCACGATCACCGTCTTCGGTACGCCGCTCGACGTGACGCTGTCGGAGCTGGCGATCGAATCCTTCTTCCCCGCCGACGACCAGACGCGGACCGTGCTGGTGCGGCTGGCGAAGGAGCGGACGGCCGCTTCGTAGGCTTACCCCTGCGGCGGCGTCGCCCTTCGGGTTCGCGTGCGCTCGAGGCCAAGTTGCCTTTCGCGCCAGATGATGAAGATGCCGGCGGCAACCACAATCACGCCGCCGATCAGCGTGTTGAGCGACGTCACATCGCCGAACACAAGATAGCCGATGACGACGCCGAGAATCATCGAGCTATATTCGAAAGGCGCCACGACCGAAGCCTCGGCGTGGCGGTAGGCGGCCG
>NZ_RZST01000015.1:0-35499 GCF_003997575.1 Mesorhizobium sp. M1A.F.Ca.IN.022.07.1.1 | reverse complement strand
TTTCGTATGCCGGCATTGCCGGCGAGCTTTGCCGCTTGTGGCGGTCTTTGCTTTTGGGAACGTGCGCCGAAGAGGCCGCACGACTCGATGACACGACTTATAGGCGAAATCGCCTAAAATGTCAAGATAAAGTGTCGGCTAGCGCCGATGGAACCACATATGGTGGTTTCGTCAGAGGGAGCGTTCCGTTTCTGTTCGGCGCCTGCTATGCTCGGCACTCTCAGGCCAACGATTCGGAGTTGAATATGCCAGTCGCGGAAATTGCTACGGGATACGGCGCCCTCAAAGCCGCCTACGAAATGGCGAAGGGCCTAAAGGACATACATGATCGGGTCACACTAAATGCTGCAATCATCGAACTGCAGGAGAAGATCCTTTCTGCTCAGGAGGCAGCTTCTTCCGCCAAGGATCAACTCCGCGAACTCCAGGCAAAGGTCGAAGCGTTTGAAGATTGGAAGGCGATCGCTGCGCGGTACGACCTAAAGGACTACGGCGGGTCGACTTTTGCCTACGAGCTGAACGCGAATTGGGATCATCAGGAACCGATCCATCGCGCCTGCCCGAAATGCTTTGAAAACCGCAAGCGGTCCATTCTTCAGTTTGACTACAAGGACAGCAGCAAGCGGGACCACTACAAGTGCCACGGATGTGGATCTGGTTTTGAGTTTGGGGTCGCTGTTCCCTACGAGGCACCATCTCGTACGACGACTCGGTCAAGCTGGATGGCCTGAACAGCAAAAAGGGCGCCCCGTTTCCGAGACGCCCTTTCCTTCATCAGAACAGTCTGGCGAGAACTGCCAACCACGAAACCAAGGGCAACTCAATGCCCATAGCCAGGCGGCGCATCGTCCCGTTCGACTGGCTGGTTTCGATAGCGAGGAAGACCGTCATTTGGCGGCTTCTCCTTCTACCTTGCGCGAGTCTCTTGATGAGCCGAACTCCGCGCACTAGACCAGCAAGGGGATGTTTTCCGGTTTACATTCAGCTCGGACGGTATCCCCGCGCCTTCGGCTGACTCGAGTTGAAACAGCAGATGGTTGTCGTGAATTACAACCGCAAGAGGCGGGCGCCAAAATAATTTGACCCTACGCTCCGGTGCGGACCCAGTGGGGCAAAAAGGTCACAAAAAAGGACTTTCTGCGCCCCGCCCTCATCTCAACGGTGCCATCCATTCTCTTTCTTCACCTTGTGTGCTATTATTTCACGTTGGCGCGACTCTTCGGATGATCCGAAGCGATCGTGTGCCACAAGCACCAGAACTTATGGTGATCGCATGAAACAAAACTCAAGGATAAGGAGAAACAACAAATGGAGGTCCACGACCTAATTGAGATAGCACGTACGGCGAGCAACTTTGTTTTAATTGCTCTCCAAACTTGGACGCTTTTCAAGAAGAAAGGAGAGTCTACGAAAAAGCGACGCAAGCATTAATCAATTTGGTAGAAAGGGGGGCATTCTGCTCCCCTTTCTTTTTGAGCAGCCTTCGAGCGCGATTGCGCTAGCGTTCTTGCGTGGGGAACCAGATCCGCCTCAAAAGGCAACTGCTAACCGCGCGTGATACGGGCGCCGCTTATCCTGAAGGCCGGGAGGGGCGTTTGCAATCTCGGCCAAAACCGAAAATGTCATACCGTTCCAGCCCCACCGTGCGCATTTTCCCAATTCAAATGTTGAGGGTGGGCGCCCTCGCGCGCACGCGCGTGAGTCACGTTTTTCTGTAATAGCGTTAGTTGCAGGCTGGCGGGACGGTCGGACGCCTCGATTGATTTAGAAAAACGAGGCGCCCCTCCCGGCCTCAATGAAGTCCCGCCTCCGGACTCCAGCTAACCGGATAGCCGCGTGCGTCGTAGCCAATTATCAGAACACCCTTGCCGCCAGCGGCTTCCCATCTGGTCTTTGCGCTGTGATGCGACTTGCACAAAGACTGAAGGTTGTCGGCGTCGCGCTCGAGCAAGGCATCGTCCTTCGGCCGCTTCACGTGGTCGACGTCATCTGCGATCACGACGCAGTCCAAGGCCTTGCACCACTGGCACAGCGGCTCGCGTGCAAGTTGCCAAGGCCTGACGTGTTCACGCCAAACACGCGATTGTAGGAACGGTCTAGGCATCGTCGACAACATCCTCGGCGAATTGCGCTACCGCCTGTACGTTCGATTTGCGCTTCGCTTTGTCTTCGACGCGGACAGCGCCTTGAATGCAGAGCAGTGATGCCGCGCCATCTGCGGTCATACCCATGGCGCGCAGTTTGGCCATGGCTTCCTCGATAATCTCGCGCGCCTGGATTTGTCTCGGGTCGGTCGTGGTCATCATGCTGCTTTCTCCTCCTTGGATTTGTTATCGTTGCTCGGTTTTAAATCTGGTCGAAGGCGCCACAGCGTTTCCCAACTGATCGTCCTCTTGGTGATGGACTCGTTTGCGGGTGGTGCGACAACCTTCTTCATGCGACGCGCCTCACGTACATTTCAAAGTCGAGCATGCGGTCGCGGCCGTGTTGGGTCTCAACGATAAAGACCAACTCGCCGTCCTCATCCCTTGTCACGCCAATCACTCGGCATGGCTCCCACCAGGAGTCCATTCCGCCATTCTCGTTGGACTTAAAGACCTGGCGTTCCGCGTTGTATGGTTCGATTGCAAACATGCGATATGCACTTTCATTGGCTGTTCTCTCCTCTGTTGATGTTGGTGGGTGGCTTCTAGCTAAGCGGCTTCCCGCGCAGGTTCGCTATAGTCGTTGTTGGCTTGGTATTGCCGACCGTCTTCCAACGGTCGGGCGTTACCAACGCCGACGGGGGTTATAGGGGGTGTGTGAGCAGCACCGTTGGAAGGCGTTGGTAGACCGTTGGAAGGTACCGTTGGAAGCAAAGCGGTACGCCCTTGCTTCACCTCGTCCGCCACGACGACCAACCGTTGGCGCTGCCGCGAGGGAGATCCTTCGGTGACAACTGCGGCGGTGCCAGCGGCCAGCGACCTATGCATCGCTTCTTCCAACGCCTTCTTCGACAGGCCGTCCCGATCCGGCCGCTTGGCCATGACCGTCGGCGCGTAACTGGAGCTGCGGTTTGGGCTGACATTCTGACCGCTGCCGTTGATGGCGGAAAGCAGCCTCAGAAACACTTTGTCTGCATGGTTGGCCAACAACCCCGCGGCGGGTGACGGCTTGCCGTCATCCAGAACAAAAGCACCTTCATGCCAACGCAGCTTTAGTTCTCCGCCTTTGGCCGCATAGTTCGCCTTCATGCCTTTCAATGTGCGGAGGTTGTCATCGTCCTTGTCGGCGGTGAGGTAGAGACGTGCGCGGACAGAATTGCTCCATGCCGTCGACCCGGATGTGCCGGTGCCGGTCTGCATACCGGCGACTGACGGATGCGACAGCAGCACGATCGCGCAGTTTATCTTGATCGCGAGCTTACGAAGCATGGAGATGAACTGTCGGACCTGGCTGCGCTTGATCTCATCGCCGCCGAAGAGGTCGGCCGACGTATCGAGGACGATGAGTTTCGGTTCGTAGTTCTCCGCAAAATCTGCAAAGTCGAGCCACAGCGCGGTCGGCTGCATGACGCCCTGCTTATCTGGCGCCGCGAGAAGCGCGTCCATGTCCGCAGCCGGTAGCAAACGGAAAAGGTGCAGGTCGGACAGGTCGCCGCCCAGCGCCTTGGCGATATCGGCGAGCCGGCGGTGAAACTCGTCAGCCTCATCTTCGGCGCCAAGGTAGATGACCTTGCCGCCCCACGGCTCGAGGCCGAGCGTTTCGACGCACATTGCACCCGCTGCACCAATCTGAGTCGCCAGGAGGCTTTTGCCTACACCGCCATCGCCGGTAAGCAACGTCACCTGGCGCATTGGGATCATGTCCGGCACGTACCACTGCCGTACCGGAATGGGCTCGCCGTGCCAATGTGCTGGGTTTACCCAAACAAGCTCGACCGGCTCCGCCAACGGCTTGCGTCCGCCCTTGAGGGTGTAGCTGTATGGCTCGCCGCCGTCGCCAATGCCAATCGTTACTTGCTCACCCTCGACGGTTGCCCGGTAGATTGACGCGTAGCCACCCACAGGGCTGGTTTTGTGGATCTCTCCGCCATAGCGCTTATTGAGACGCTTCAGACGTTCCAGAATATTGGCGGGGTCGTGATTAGCCGGAACCTCTGTGTCGGAAGGCTTCAAGTGCGTGCTGCCGGATGGAAAGTTCCCTCGGTTGCCCTTGTCAAACAGAACCAGCGTGCTGCCACCGGCCATGGCTTCGACAACTGTCCCGGTGCCGTGCTTCTCATGTGTGACGCGATCGCCAACGCTGTGCGGATTTTTAGGCTGCGCGGCGTTCATGCAGTTCCATCCCCAGAGCGCTCAGCGCCATATCAATGATTGCCAGGCGTGCGTCTCGCGACACAGACAGCGTCGCGGCTCCGCCAATCTGGCTTGGCCCGTAGAGCAGGATGTTGCCGTCAGGCGCCTTGACCAGGCTGCAGTCGAAAATGGTGACGTCGTCGGTGACCTGAAGGTGGAATTTTCCGAGCGTAACAAAGCCCTTAGGCGATGGCGCTTGGCGCATCGCCCGTGGTGATCTGATTATCAATGTAGTGATTTCCGATTGTAGGTCGTGGTTTGCAGGCGCCGTTCGTCGGTCGCTCTTTTGTTATTAGGCGGCGCGTGCCGCGATCTTGTCAGCGATCCAAGCGCGTACTTCGGCGGCGACAAAGGCGACGCGTTTTTCGCCGAGCGGAACGGCCTTTGGAAAGCGCCCCTCGAACCGATACCGATTGATCATTGACCGGCTCAAGCTGGTCATTTCCGCGGCACGATTGAGGGAAACCAGTTCGAAGTTGTCGTTCACGAATCCTCCTCGGGCGCGCAGAATTAAATCCGAGCGCTGCTGTGACGTTGATTTGGCTGGGAAGGTTTGACCGACGCTCTGCGCCGCCCCTTTCTCGTAAGAGGCTCACGACCGGATACCGGCTGCTGAACGGCAATGCCGTTATTGTCGTGCACCTATAGGCTTTTTCGCCTAGCAAGTCAAGCAGAATTCTGCGGTTTCTGAAATGTCAAGTGGTTTCTTTAGTTTTCGACTTGCCGCAATACGCCGCCCAATCGTCCGCAAGTCTGTGCCTTTTGGCCAGCGCATCGCCGCGCGCGTAAGCGCGCTCCGTCGCGTCGCCCACTGCATGGGCAAGCGCCATTTCGGAAAGCTCGCGCGGATGGTCAGATACTTCGGTCGCCCAATCCTTGAATGTCGATCGCATGCCATGCACGGTCGCGACCTTCTGTTTGCCGTCACCGTCTAATTGTTTCGGATCCAACCAACCGGCACGCCCTTCCCTTACCTCTGCAGCGTGCATGCGCTTGACGACCGCGGCCAACGTCATGTCGGACAACTCGCCACCACGCACAGCGGGAAAGACGAGCGCATTGTTCTCAAATCGAGGTGTGGCCTTGAGCAGCGCTACCGCGGCATGTGAGAGCGCGACGCGATGCTCCTTGCCTGCCTTCATCCGCCTGGCAGGAACAACCCACATCCTGGCGGCAAGGGAGATTTCGTCCCACCTAGCGCCACGCACCTCCCCGCTGCGTGCGGCAGTCAGAATTGCAAACTCGACTGCGCGGGCACCCATGCCGTCAACCGCGCGGAGTTTCTGCATGAACACCGGTATGTCTTTGTAGGGCAGCGCGGGGTGGTTGCCGCCGTTGGCTAGCGCGTCGGGTTTGTGCAGAACGTGCTCAAGATTGCCCTTCCATGCGGCCGGATTCGCGCCATTGCGCAATCCCTCGACAGTGGCCGCGTCAAGCACGCGCTCGACGCGCTCCCGCAACTTCTCCGCCGTTTCATGCTTCACTCCCCACAACGGGCGCAGAACCGAAAGAACGTCTTGTACACCAATATCCGGGATCGCCTTAAGGCGCAGCGGCGCTGCATGCTTGGCCAAAGTGTTCCGCCACCCCGCTTCCGTCTTAGCGCCACGCCAGCGACCCGCCTTGACGGCGGCATCTATGTAGTCGTCGGCATACTCTCCAAAGGTCTTCAAGGCGGCGTCCGCCTTTGCTGCCTCGATCACCTCAACTCCGCGGCGATGCTCGACTGGATCCATACCTTGGCGCAACAGCGCCCTCGCTGCCTCAGCCTTCTCTCGAGCCTGGGCGAGGCCTACCGTGTGAAGTGGGCCAAGTCCCATTTCGCGCCGCTTGCCGGCGAAGCGATAGTCGAGAATCCAATATCGGCCCTTACCCTTCGTTACCAGCCACAGGCCGCCACCATCCCGCAGTTTCTTGGCCTTGCTGGCCTCGATTTTTTTGACGGTAAGAGCGTTGAGAGTATGGCTCCCCATATCGTTATTCCCCGCTTTTTCCCCGCTATCGGGTCATTGGCTACCAGTAGACGATATGGTTACGTGTTTCAAGCAATCCTTTGTTTTCAAGCCATTGAGAGGAATGCATGTTGACAAGAAGGACAGTAAAATCACGGAAATGGCTCCGGCCCGGGGAGCCAATCGCCATTGAATTTCACTGAATAAACTTCCGATTCTGCAAGCGCGCGGCGCTGGATCCGGCAGCATGCGGCAACGGTCAAGCCGGGCCGGGTCAGTCTGAGAAAATTTCGTAGTAAAGGATTTCGGCGTCGTCGAGGGACGATCTCCGTCCAGGCGAGATGACGCCGGAGCCGAAGAGAAGAATATCTTCGCGGCGCACGAATACCTCATGGTCGGGTCCCATCGACACAAAGGTGCCCGACGAGCTTCGCTCGATAAGCACGGCCTTGCCATTCGAAATGGTGAAGGTCGCGTGGTGCCTTGAGACCCAGGGCCGCTGGATGACGATGTTGCATTCCGGGGATCGGCCGATCGTCACCAACTCGTTGTTTCGGCAGGATCGCAACTGATCTCCATAGCGGATGACCAGATTGATCTGCCGCGGCGGGGCGGAGCGTCTCTCGATAACCGTGCCCCGGCTGACGATTTGCGTACTGAGGGCCCGATCCTCGCTCCCCAGGGTATAGACATCGAAGAGTTCTTGCTTTCCCTTGAAAGCCATTTTGTCGAGGAGCCGCAGGGCACTGCGGCTATCCGCGCAAAGGGCTTCGAAGAAGCTCTGGCTGATCAGGACCTCCCCGGGGTTGGCCGTGGTGGACAACCTTGCGGTGACATTGATAACGTCTCCGAATACCGCGCCCCGCGCGCGAATGACCGCCCCGAAATGCAATCCGATCCGGGCGTGCAACGGCCCTTTCGTCAGTTCGCTGCTGATTTGGAAGACGGCCCTCAGCGCCGCCTCCGAACTGTCGAACAGGCTGAGCACGTCATCGCCCTTCGAGTAAATGAAGTCACCGCCGTGCCGGGCGACGATCTCGCGTATCGCGTCGAGGCAATCCGAGATCTGCTGCAGAGCGGCATCGTCGCCGATGCGCTCATAGAGCGGCGTGCTGCCCACGACATCAGCTAGGAGGACTGCGGCCAGAAGTCTTTCCTGATCCATCGGCTCGTATCCGACCAAGAACGCAACGTATAGCATAAGTCGCCCTCCTTGCCCGCCTGGGAGCCGGTGCTGTGGCGTGAGCATCTTGCACGGACAGGCCTTGTTGCCGCCTCGGCAACTGCACAAGAGACTTTCCACGGCTATGATTGCACGGATGACTGCTCGGGCCACGAGGCCGGCTATGATTGAGCGGCAAGGGGCGCTATCGCCGATGAGCGAGATTGCGATGGTGATAGCCAATCGTTCGACGAAGGCTGCCAAGCGTGCGTTGAGGAGCAGGCAGATGATGCGGTCCGGAACGGCATCCCGAAAGCGAGGACGAGGATAATAGGCGCGGCATACGGGCCGGCTCAGGGCAATGCTGGGTGGCGCCCGCGTGAGACGAACGGGTGGAGTGTATCATTTTAATACAATCCTCAATTTGTAGACTCCTGCCATGCATCGGCAGCTAGTGTTCTCCGTCCAGGCTAGTGGAGGGAGCCGCGGACCGGGAGGAAAAAGATGTCCATCCAAAAGGAAGACTATCGCACGAACCGAGCCGACTATGCCCTTGCCGCGAAAGGCCAATCGGCCGTCGATGTGGGCCGCAACGAGATTCTGGAAAGAAGAAAGAAGACTGTCTGGCTAAGAGATCCGCGAATCGCCAGATTGGCCGCAAATCCGTGCGAAAGCCTTCCAGGACCAAAACCCAGACCGCGCGGGAATTAGCGACGCTGCTTCACTTATGGATTCGTGCCCCATCATAGCGGCAGGAGCGTATAGCCGGTGCCGTATTTCGTTTCCTAGGCCCGCCGGCTAGGCCCAGCCCTGTTGGCCTGCCCGCTTTGTGAAGACGAAATCACGGACGCGTTCCTTGCTGCTCCAAGTCCTCCGAGTTTTGTAAGTTGTCATGCTGTTTCGCTGCGCGATCGAGATCGCCAACGGTATAGCCGGTGGATTGGATGCGGTAGAGTCACGAACGTTCTGGTCTAGATCTCGGGCCTTGCATCAAAGGGGAGATGGTTCCAGGCCGAGCCCTGTGGTTCGCGCCGGCGATCGCGCCTGCAGCGAACCGAGTCTGAGATAGATGGCGGGCACGACGAAGAGGTTCAGAAGCGTTGACGTGATCAGCCCGCCCAGAATGATGATGGCCATCGGATGTTCGATTTCCTGCCCGGGAATGTTGCCGGTAACAACCAGTGGGACGAGCGCAAGACCGGTCGCCAGCGTCGTCATGAGAATGGGCGAAAGGCGTTCACGCGCGCCGCGCAGGACAAGTTCCGGTCCGAAGGGCTCGCCCTCCTCGCGCTCCAGATGCAGGAAATGGTGGATCAGAAGCACCCCGTTGCGGGCCGCGATGCCCAACACCGTCAGGAACCCCACGAGGCCGCCTAGCGAGATGATGCCGTCGCCCAGATACGCCGCGATGACCCCGCCGACCATAGCGGCCGGCAGTGACAGGAAAACCAGGGCAGCGAGCCTCCAGCTTCTCAAGGAGGCCTGCAGCAGCATGAAGATTACGACCGCGGCGACAACAGAGGCATAGACGAGCCTGCTTTGCGCAGCCCTGCGTTCCGCCGCCTCGCCCAGCAGCTGGGCATGATAGCCGAGCGGAAACTCGAACTTGGCCAGGCGCTCCTCAACCTCATGGACGACCGAGCCCAGGTCGCGGTCGCGCACGTTGGCATGCACGTCATGGCGGCGCGAGGCGTTCTCACGTTTTATGGTGCTGGCCACCGGGGCAATCTTGACTTCGGCAACGTCGCCGAGCCGGACCTGACCGCCGTCGGGGGTATCCAGGAGAACGTTCTGTACGTCGTCAAGGCCGCGCCGCGATTTGGGCGTCGACCATACCATGACGTCATACACCTTTCCGATGCGATGAACGTCGCTCACCTCGTGACCGGCGAAGATCACGGCAGCAGCGCGACGAACATCGCCGGGCTTGAGACCCCTGGAAGCCGCCTTGGCGATATCCACGGTGACCTGAATTTGCGGTACCGTCTTCTGCGGCTCCTCGTGTAGGTCAATCAGGCCCTCGATGCCGGTCAGGGCGTCGCGGACCCTCACCGCCTGCTCGCGCAACATCGCCGCGTCAGGCCCGAAAATCCGAACCACTATCGACTCGCCCGACCCGGTGAGCACTTCCTTCACGCGCTCGCGAAGGTAGGTCTGGACGTCGCGATAGATACCGGGATAGCCGCCGACCGTGTCCTGAACCGCTTTCAGGGTCTCGTCATAATCGACCTTCGGATCGACGCTGATCCAGTTCTCCGTGAAGTCGATGCCCACCACCTCGTCGGCCACCAGCGCCCGGCCGATGTGAGCGCCGAAGTTGCGCACCCCGGGAATGGATCTCAGTTCTTTGCTGGCAGCCACCGTCATCCGGTACATCTCTGCATGCGATGTCCCGGGCGGCGTCAGCCAGTGCATGAGGAAGTCACGTTCCTTGAAGGAGGGCAGGAGCGAGGTTCCGAGCAGCGGCCAAACGCCCAATCCCGCGACCACGACGAACGCGGTGATCCCAAAGATCGTGCGAGGAGCCGCGATGATCCGCGACAGCATGGCGGCATAGCCTCGCTGCAACCGCTCGACAAGCGGCGAGACGCGCTCGATCGGCGCTCCTTGAAGCAGGATAAGGCAGAGTGCCGGCGTCACCGTCAGCGCCACGGCCATCGAAGCGAGGAGCGCGATGGAATAGGACGTCGCCAGCGGTACGAAGAAAGTGCCCGACAGACCACCCATGAAGAACACAGGGACGACCGAGATGACGATGATGAGGGTCGCGGCGACGATCGGGCTGCGGATCTCGAGCGATGCTTCCAGGATAACTGATGCCACCGATTTGCCAGCGCCGCTGCGGCGATTCTCGCGCAATCGCCGCGTGATGTTTTCAACGTCGATGATAGCGTCGTCCACCACCGATCCCACCGCCACGACGAAGCCGGCCAGCACCATCGTGTTGATGGTCGTTCCGAGCCAGTAGAGAACAAGTCCCGCCGCGACCAGGGAGAGCGGAATCGCCAGCAGGCTGATGAGCGCCACCCGCCACTCGAAAAGGAAGGCGCCGAGAACGCAGACCACCAGGACCGATCCCACCAGCAAGGCCATTGTCAGATTATGGATCGAGAGCTCGATGAACGTCGCCGGGCGGAAGATCTGCAGGTCGACGTCGATGCCCTTGAGGCCGTCCCTCATTTCGGCGAAGGCGGCCTCGACGCCGCGCGTGACCTCCAGCGTATTCGCCCACGGGAACTTCTCGACGATCAGCATCATGCCGGGACCGTCATTGATCACAGCGTCGCCGATCGGCAGCGGTTCCCCCCAGGTGACGTCGGCAAAGTCCGCCAGTACCAGTCGCTCGCCGGCTTTTGACTCGACCGGAATTCTCTTGACGTCCTCCAGCTTCACGCTGGACGCTATGTCGGCGCCGACATACAACCGCTGGTTGTCGGTGTCGATGAAGCCTACGGTCTGGCTCTTGGCTGAGCTCGACATCGGCAGCAGGCCGAAGTCCAGCGCATCGGCCGAAGCCTCCATGACCTCGTTCAGCGTCACGCCGTGTTTCAACATGCGTGCGGGATCGACCTGGATCTGCAGCTGTTTGAGCTTTTCGCCCCACATCGCCACGTTGGCGACGCCGGGCACGCGCAGCAGGCGGAAGCGGATCTTCCAATAGGCGGTCATCGACAGGTCGAGCTGAGTGAGCTCCTTCGACGAAAGGCCGATCTTCATGGTCCTGCTGGTCGACGACAAGGGCTGCAGCATGACGGGCGGGCTCGAGCCGAACGGCAGTCTGGCCGACGCAAGCTGCACGCGCTCCTGGACGAGCTGCCGGGCGTGCATGATGTCGGTTCCCCGCTTGAAGATCATGACAATGGAGGACAGCGACATCACGCTCTTCGAGCGGATGACGTCGAGTTCCGGTGTGCCGCGCAGTGCATCCTCGAGGGGAATGGTGATCAGCTCCTCGACCTCGGCGGTCGACATGCCGATACCCTCGGTCTGAATCTCCACCAGCGGCGGGGAGAATTCGGGGAAGACGTCCACGGGCATCTTGCGGAACACGTCCAGACCCAGCAGCACCATCAGCGCTGCCGCGGCCAGTACCAGATACCGGTATTTCAGATTCGTGCCGATGATCCAGCGGAACATGGCCCTGTCCTTTGTTCGGATGATTGGACGCCGGCTAACTCAGGCGTTCGCAAGCGACGGAATGTCTTTCACCGCCCGCTCAGTGGCCGCCAAACTTCAATTCAACCCCCATCAGCTCGACCGCGCCGACCGACACGACCGGCGTACCGCGCGCTGGTCCGTCCGACAGCACTGCTATGTCGCCAAGGACGCGCTCGACAGCCACTTTTTGGCGGACGAAGACGAGCGGCTCCGGATTGGAGTAGAGCCAGCTGTCCCCGTGCTCGTCATAGACAACCGACGAGTAGGGCACGATCTTCGCCATGCTGCCGCTCTCCGGCGCCTTCATCGCCACGAACGCATGATCGCCTGGCTTGACGCCGCTGCTTGCCTCGAGGAATTCAAAGAACCGCCCGTCGTCCCGGTCCTTCACCGCCACCGGCCGCGCCGTGTAATATTTACCGGAGCGGCCTTGGCCGGTCAGCAGCACGACCACTAGACCGTCCTTATCCTCGTCCGCCGGGTTGGCGACGCCGAAAATCTCGGCAAACTCGTCGTGGTCGCCGGTCTCGTCCTCGTCATCCTCGTCGTCGACAACCGCGATCAACATCTGGCTCGCCGCGTCCACAGGCACCTTGATCAGGGATTGCCGTGCTTGGCCGCTTTCACCGGCCGGCGCGATGGAAGCCGTCTCCGTAATTGCATTCACCGACGGTTCACCGCTCGCAATCTCGACCTGGGCGTTCATCATCATCCACCGCTTGGCCGTCTCCTCCCGCAGCGCTTCGGTCTGGATGCTCAGTCGTTTGGCAGCCTGTTCGGTCAGAACCACGCGTGGAAATGGGGAACCTGCGACCTCTACCAGCTTGGCAGGCGCGCCTGCGGGCGACTCCGCGACCGCGAGGGGTCCCGTGGCAACCACGACGAAAGCCACACCGGCGACGAGGGATGACTTAAGAAAAAGCCTATTGCGAAGCATGTGCAACTCCTCCAAGGCGTCGTGAAACCGGGCCGGAATGGAGCATCATGGCCGGTAGGACGAACAGATTGATCAGGACTGAAATGACTGCGCCTGCGATCACGACCCATCCCATTGGATGCAAAATCTCCAGACCGGCGGCGCTGCCCATGACCACTGCGGGAAGGAAGGCGAGGCAGGTGACCAGCGTGCTCGTCAGCATAGGCGCAAAGCGCTCGCGCGCGGCCGCCGCGACACGGTCCGGCCAGGATTCGTCACCCTCCCCGGTCTGATCGACGCGGCTGGCCAGAACCAGACCGTTGCGGAGTGCAAGCCCGAGGACGGCGAGAAGTCCGGCAAGCGCCCCAACCGAAACGGTGCCCGTTACCGCCACGAGGATCGCCGCGACGCCACCCGACACTGCCACCAGCGAAAGGAACATGCCGGTCGCCAGTCGCCAGCTTTGCAGCGCCGCCTGCAGCAGGAAGAAGATCAGCACTGCCGCCGACGCTGCGAAGAGCGTCACCTGCAGCATGGCTGCACGGCTCTCGGCATACTCGCCCCGAACGTAGGCATGGTATTCGAAGGGGAGCTGCACCTTCTTGAGCTCTGCCGCCACGTCTTCCGCCACTGCCGTGACGCTGCGGCCTGCGACGCTGGCGTGAACGTCCATGCTGCGCGTGACGCCGTCACGCTCGATGGTGCTCAACTGCGGCACCATCCGCACCTCGGCGATATCGCCAAGGCGTGTATGCGGGCGATCAGGCGTTTCGATCAGAAGATTCTCGACGTCGGCGATGCTGCTTCGTGCGTTGGGAGCCCCCCAAACGACCACTTCGAAGACCTTTTGCTGCTCGAACAGATTGCCAACCTCGAGCCCGGCGAAGACCGTCGCTGCCGCGCGCCGGATGTCTCCCGGTTTCAGTCCACGTGCGGCAGCCTCCGCAACGTCGACCTTGACCTCGATTTCGGGCGAGAAAGCGTTCTTGTCGATGCGTACGGAGTTGATGCCGTCAACGGCGGCGATTCTCGCCGCGACGAGCTTTGCCTGCTCTTCAAGCACGGCCGTCTCGGCCCCTTCGATGCGGACCACCACTGGTTCGCCGGCGTCGGCGAAGATCCGCCCGGCCGTACTGGCCAGATAGCCTTCAACCTTCACCTCGAGGTCCGCGAAGCCTTCCATCGTGTCGCGAATTTGCGACAGTGCGGCGGCTCGGTTCCCCCGCTCGTCGAGCCCAATCCAGAGCTGCCCGGATTCGATGCCGGTGACCTGGTCGCCCGTGATGGCCCTGCCGAGATGGCCAGCGACAGAGCTGACTCCATCGATTGCGCGGACTTCGGATTCCAGTCGCGCCATCGTGCGGATCATGGCGGGCAAGGATGCACCCGGCGCGGCCTTGAACGAAACGCGGACGGTGCCTTCGTCAAAGGACGGCGACGGCGACCACTTCAGGGCGGGCGTCGCCGCGAGTAGCGCCAACACTCCGAGACCCACGATCGCATAGGCAGGACCGGTCGTCGCCGAGAACCTCCCCAGCAGTCGCCCATAGGCCGCACCGAACAGCCGCGCCACCACAGGTTCGGACCTGTTTCCTGCTGCGCTGCCCGAACGGAAAAAAACCATCGCGAGGGCGGGCGCCGCCAAGAGCACGACGACCATGGCAGCGGCCACCGTGACGCCATAGGCCTGAGCCAGCGGCCGGAAGAATGCCGCGGTTTCGCCGTCGAGTCCGAGTATCGGAGCGACCGCCAGCAGACCGATCACCGCTGCATAGATCATTGGCTTGCCGATTTCGCCGATCGCATCGAATAGAGGCGCGGCGAGCGGACGGCCGCCACCGGCACGAAGGCGTCGCCCGAGGGCCTCGGCAGCCACTACCGCAGTGTCGACCACGAGGGAAAGCGCGGCCGCGAGGCCGGCCAGGTGGATCAGGTTGAAGATCGGGCTGCTGAAATAGAGAGCGACAAGTGCCGCGACATACGACAGGACGATCGCGACGACGGCGACGCTCGCCGTGCCGACCGGCGTCAAGGACAGGAAGAGGGCTACGGACACGACCACCATGGCGGCGATCACCATCCGGACCAGATTGGCCAAGGCGCTGTCGACATAGTCGGAGGCGCGGTAGAGGGAGGCGTCGATGTCGATGCCCGGCATGCCTTGGCTCAACTCCGCGAGCGCAGCTTCGACCCCCGCTACGACCGCTTTGGTGTCGACGTTGGGAAGCTTCTCGACGACGAGGATGAGGCCAGGCTGTCCGTTGATCATCGCATCGCCGATCAGCGGCGGATGGCCTTCGACGACCTCGGCCACGTCTCCTAGCCTGAGCGCGGAAGACGGGACAGCAACCTTCGTCAGGTCGCTGGCCTTGCTGATCGGTTGCACATGCTGGATGCCGAGCCTCTGGTTCGGCGTGTCGATCCAGCCTCCGCTTCCGAGTACTGACGCTTCCAGATAACTGAGCGGCGAGACCCAGAGCGAATCCCCGGCGCTCTCTACGGCTTCATCGAGCGAGACGCCTGCCGATTCGAGGCGCTGAGGTTCGATTTGCACCTGAAGCTGGCGAGCGCGCTGGCCCCAGATCGCGACGTTGGCGACGCCCGGCACGCTGAGCAGCTTCGGCGTCATCGTCCACCGGGCCAGCACCGACATGTCGATCAGCGACACGGTCTTGGACGACAGTCCGACGATCATGGCGCGGCCTGCCGCCGACTTCGGCTGCAGCATGGTGGGCGGCTTCGAGACATTGGGCAGGGCCCAAGCCATCGTAAGACGCTCCTGCACCATTTGTCGGGCTTTCATCGGATCCATGCCGGGCTCGAAGGTGAGCAACACCGAAGCCATCCCCGGCACCGACTTGGAATGAATTGATTTGAGGAACGGCGTCGCGGTCAGAATCTCTTCGAGATTGATGGTCACCAGGCTTTCCACTTCGCCTGTCGACAAGCCGAGCGCCTCGGTCTGCACCTCCACGACCGGCGCCCCGAACTCGGGAAGAGCATCGGTTTTGGCTTTGGGAAGCAGAACGGCACCCGCCGCTACCAAGAGTAGCGCGGCTGCTAGGACCAGATGCCGAAATTCGAGACTCAGCTTGACGAGCGTTTGCAGCACGGCAACCCCCCGCGATTCCGCGGCGCGCGAAAGCGCGCCTGCGACAGATCAGAGACAGTCCCAAAGCGTATCATGCGGGAGGGCGCCGCATAATTAATCAATATTGCAAGGCGCTATTACCGTATATCCGGCGGGTCTCTAACTTTTGGAGTAGAGAAATAGTTCATACAAATTTATTAGGATAGCCACTCACGCCGTGAGTGCTCGCGTCGGTTGCATGCGCGTGTGTCTGTTTCCAGCGAAAGGCTGGACGTGCTCTGGCGCAATTTGCCTCGGTCGGGGAGTGCCCGAATATTGATTCGAGGAAGGCGAAGCGGGACCGCCAATTTGCTGCGCCGGCGGTCCTCGGGGGAGCGTACCGGGCGCGGAACAGCGAAGCAGTGTTGTAGAGATGCGACACGTTTGCGTTTGTATGAGACAAGTCGCGTTTGTAAGGGACAAAATGACGAAATCGCAGTTGCCACAGTGGAACCATCGGATATCATCGACGCGTGGTGCATCTCATGGGGGCTCGCCGGTCATTCGCCTTTTTATCTTAGCACTTAGTGGCATAGGGCTGCTGTACTCTTCGGCTTCGGCACTGGCGGAGGAGCACGAGCGGGCTCTGGCCGAAGAAACGATACCGGCTCTGGCCGAAGAATGCGCTGCGCCCTGCGCGGGGTACGAGGCTACCGCGGAGCTGCAGAACGACTGGATATTTGGCGCACATCCGTCTTTCCTGAGATCCGATGTGTTCTTTCCGAAGTTGGAGCTCGATCTTTTCTACGCGCCGACGGATTATCTTCGGTTCGTGAGCGCCATCATTACCGAGCCCGTGGTCGACCCGGAACCCGGGGAGGATGCGGCCTTTCAAGGGATCGGCACCTATGTCGGTGAGCTCTACGCCCTCGCTAAGGTCGATCCCCTGACCGTGAGGGCCGGAAAGTTCGACACGGTGTTCAGCCTGGCCAGCGAAGCCCTGCCGGGGATACACGCCCCGGATCTGGCGTCTGTTTTTGACGCTGACGAACGTCTGGGTGGCGAAGCTGTTGTTGGCTTCGAGGGCTTTGGGCTGAACCATGCCCTGGCCGCGACGGTATTCACGACCGACCGGACGTTCCTCAGCGAGTCGCTCTTTACCAACCGTGGACGGCTCACGCTGGCGGATGGCGGTGCCGGCAACACCACCGGTTTATCCTCATTCTCGGTTACCCTTGATGGCTGCAAAGGCGCAGAAAAGGGCGATTGTTACAAGGACGGTGAATTTGGCTATCGCCTTGGCATCCGATACCAGAAGCCCGGGCTCTCCGCCGACACAGGGGAGGAGGAGGAAGAAGAAGAGGAACCGCTGCCGGGGACCGGCAATGAATTGGCCTACCTTGCTGCCGCCACTGGAAGCTTCGACCTCAACGGGAACACACTGAGGCTTCTCGGCGAATCGGCCTACCTTAAGCATTTCGATGGCGGTCCGGACGACGCTCTGCTTCTCACCGGATCTGTCGCGCTGGAAGTGCAACCTATGACCTACATAGCCACCTACACGCATCAGCGGAACCTTGTCGCCGACGGTCCGGACACCCGCGAGCAATTGGCGGATTTCGAAGTAATTTATGCGTCTGGGGAAGAAGAAGACGCGCCGTCCGGCGCGGCGAAATGGAACCTCGGCGCCGCCTACACATTCGCGGAGAATGCTGAGGACGAGAGAACGCACACCTTCAGTGTGCGCGCGACGCTCCAATTCGGCGGACACGTGAAGTTAGGCAGGTAGGTTCGACCGTCCGAATGTCCGGCGCTTGTTGACGGCTGCCTTCTGCTGAACTCGAGTGAGGTCCGCAAGCCCGTCTGCATGCGCCGAACTTGTTCCTTCCCTCAGGCCGATTGAAGCTATTTCAGCGACCCTTCAGCACAAGAGTTGCGTCCTTCAGCCCTTCACTTCCTTTCCATCCGGATCGAAGACGGGCTGAACGTTCTTGCCCTTGTAGCTTATCTGGAACTCGTAACTCACCTTGCCGTCGCGCATCAGCTTCTCCGCAAGCTTGATCTTTCCACCTGCGAATTTCGTATCAACGGCCGCACGCACCGATTGAGGCACCGCTTCCATCGGAATTGATTCCTCGACGACGATGACCTTACCGTCTTGATGGTAGAGCACATCGCGCGTCATTGCGCCCTCGACGCTTGCTATCTCGAAAACCAGTTCTCCGTTCTCGACCTCGCGGGCGCATGCCTTGACCTTGGCGACGGGAAAATCCTTGTGGAACATGTCTCGCACCACCAACGGCACCTTCTTGCAGGCGATCGGCTGTTCCGCGGCCGACGCGCCGGTCGCCCCGGCAAGCACGAGGACGAACGCGCCGGGCGCTAGGTAGTAACCAGCAGGTTTCATGGGAGACCTCCTTCATATGATCTCATCGGAGCACCAACACTGGAGTCGACCAGACAAGCACGCAGTGCCGCTTTGCCGCCTCTGCCGGGGGCCGAGTTCGCGTACTCCTCGCTTATGGCTCTGCTGTGTGCGGTTTGTACGTATTTGCGCGAGCTTCGCCTGCAGCACTGCGACCCATCAAGTTGACAAGTGTTGCGCAACCGACCCGCCGCGCCAGCGGAGCGTAGGCTGGCTAAGGGAGCCAGTGCGACCGTTGCCCGACGTTGGAGACCCAAGATAGGACAAAGCGCGCCGGCGGACCGATAGCCCAAAACGGCTTTGCCGGCCTAACCGAAAGCCGTAGCGGCTCATGCGAAGTTCCGGACGCCCCCAGCGGGAGGTGGCGCCGTTCCGGGGACCGTCGTCGCTCCCGTCGCGATCATGCCTTTTTGCAGCCGCAGCTCCAGCGCCTGCTCGGCGACGACCTCCTTCAAGCGCTACAATGAGCCGAAATCCCGCTGTCGGTTAAGCCCACTCTGGCGTTGATGTCGGACATCACGGACGAGGCCCCTTCGCAAAAAGGGGTAATCCCTTCGCAAGCGAGTCAGCTCAACTGCCGAATCGTAGAGCCTAACGACTGCAGCGATAAATAGGGCGCGTCAACCTGAAAGCGTGCTGGCAGGCACGAGGGAGCCTGCACTGAATGTCTCGCGGAAGTGTCGCCGTAGCGCCCGGCTCATCTGCTCACGTCTTCGCGCCCGAAGACCCTAACAAGTCCTATGGGTCACGAAAGGCGTTTTGCCTGCAGCGCCGTTTGGGCCGAGGAAGCCAAGAACCCGGCCGGCGCGCAGGGGGAACGATCGACACAGAAGCGACCTCCACCCGCATCCTGACGACCATTCTGCAGCCTATCACGGGAGATTTTGTCAACGGAGACGCGGGCTGGCTGCGCGTCGAACTTCTTGATCCGACCAAAACACCTCCAAGCCGCCAGCTCAACAACGAAATCCCGAACGTCCTGATCCGCGCTGAGATGCCGATCCTCGCCTTCAAGGCCGAGAGCGGGCGGCTCCAGGACGTCTTCCTTCAGCTTACCGAGGAGACGATCCAATGATCGATACCGCTCCTGTTCAACCGCACGGCCAGCAAAGCCTGGCAAGCGCAAGCGAGCCGTATATCGGGGGGTGCCGTCAAAATGCGGAGCCCAGAAACGCGGCCTCTTCATTCCCGGGGGCCTCGATGAGAGTTCAACCAGTCAATCAAAGGATGCGGATAAACGCCGCTCGGGCAGCGGGGCTGCTTGCCGCAACTGTTATCCTGTTTTCGCACCCCGGATTGGGTGGGGGCGCACATGAGCTGATCCAGATGGCGGGTCTCGGCCTGGTCCTCACCTGCTTCATTGGCAGGATGTGGAGCATTCTCTATATCGGTTCAAAGAAGAATCTGGAGTTGATTACCTCCGGCCCCTACTCGTTGACCAGAAACCCGCTCTATCTCTTTTCTACGCTTGGAGCAGCTGGAATCGGATTGATCCATGGATCGATCGCCGTCGCTCTGGCGCTGGGATTTTTCAGCTATTGGATCTTGGTCATCACGGCAGCCAAGGAGGCCGAACACCTGAAGACGATCTTCGGCTCGCAATACGATTCCTATGCGCGCTGTACGCCGCTGTTCTGGCCGAAACTGTCCCAATATACGGACTCTGCCGAAGTTGTCTTCTCCCCGAAAGCGCTCAAGCGCAACTTCCAGGATGGACTGTACTTCCCCGCAGCCTATCCTGCCATCGAAGCAATCGAACAATTGCGAGCAGGCAGTTACCTCCCGGTCCTCATGACGATCTACTGAGATCCGCCAAGTGCCAGATCCTCTCTCGGCAGCAGGACCAAATGGCCTGCCGATTTCGGCATCGTCAGCAGTTCGTCGAGCTTGATGAGGTAGCCGCGGGAGTCTTGGCGCTCGTGCCGGGCACCGCGATGGCCATTTTGCATGGCCGAACTGTCGCCCAGATGGTTGACCACCGAGGTCTGTGACCTAGCTTAAACTTTACGATGGAGCGTCCAGACTCCGAAATGGTGGCATGGCGCGCACCGTGGGAGAACTCCCCGGGACGTTGAAGATGGAGAGGCGCGAGCTGGCTTTCGACCGGCGCCCAGCCATGCATCGACAACATTCCCCCAGTACTGGGGCCGAAGCGGTGACAGCTTCGAAGGCAGGCGGCAAAGTTAGCCAGGGCGAGGAGCCACACACCGCTTCACGAGCTTAAAGTTACATCGGAAACCGCGCAGGTACGGCGATGTCAGATCTTGCCGGGTTTTACGCAGACGACACAGGTCTCGCTCTCCTGGGCGGGATGACAATATTTGTATTGGTAGGCTTCTTCCTTGTGGTCCGGCGTATCCTCATCGCAGCGAGACGGCGTCACCAGTATGGCTACCTGAGCGAAAGCACGCCTATTCCCCTCGATGAGGCTTCTTGGGCCTGGGATCGCCCACGCAATCTTGCAGCCAAGGCGGCTTCTTCCCGGGCCGCCGTGCCCCCGGCCCCGGATGTTCAGGGTCTAAACTCCGGTAAGTCCGGGGTGCGAAAGGATTATCTCAACACGACGCCCGAAGCGGGCGAGAACTCGCGCGAGGACCTGCCCGATGCTTTCGCTCCGGCGACAAGCTTCGCCATGGCCTTACCTCCCCGTGTTCGCAGGCCGACGAGCCCCTTGTTACGCTTGAGCGTCGCCGCAATTTGTCTGGCCGTGCCGCTTGGCTATGCGTTGACGAGACAAAAGCCGGTCGAAAGCGCCCCCGCTGTTTCGCGGGCCGATAGCTACTCCCTTCCCGATCTTTCACGCCGCTTGGAGATTCCTGCCAGCACGGCATCAACCGACGCACCCACGAACGGCGAATTGCCCAAACCGGATCTTACCGCTGCCGAAGCACAGGTCGAGGCAGCTCGTGCTCAGGCAGCAGCTGCAACGGAATTGGCTGGCCAGGAGCACCGAGCGATGGAGGAGGAGCGCGCCAGGAGTGCCTCTCTGGAGAGTGCGCTCGCTGAGACGCGCAAGCAGATCGAGGTGCTGAAGACAAGCATGGCAGCCGCGGACGACGCCAGCGAGGAGCGTTTGCGCAACGAACTTGTGGCAGCCCGCACGCTCGAGGCATTGCGGTGGATTGCGCAAGATATCCGCGCGCGGATCAGCGAAACCATCGACCATGTCTTTATACAGATGCCCGCTGCTCGCCTCGAACGGGAGCGAACCGAACAGATGGCGCGCGACCTAGCGCAAGCGCGAGCGCAAATTGAACAGCTGGAAGCCAAAGCCGCCGGGGATCGCGCCAAAGCCGAGGCTTCGCTGGCGCAAGCGAGCGGGATGCTTGACGAGGAGCGCCGGAAGTCGGAGGACCTTCGTGGCGACATCGCTGAAATGGAGCAGTCCAAGGCCGCGATCGCGGACACGGCTGAGCGGGAACGGACCGGTGCCGCTGCGACGCGAGCAAGGGTTGAGCAGACTGCCGCCGAGACGGCGCAGGCATTGGCACGGGAACAGGCTTCAGCAGTCGCGAACCGTGCGGACCTCGACAAAGCCCGGCTCGAGCGCGACGCGGCCGAACAGGAGCGAGCCAAGGCCGTCTTAGCAAAAGAGCGTGCCGAGCGGACTGCCGCCGAGACGGCGCAGGCTCTGGAACGCGAACGCGCTTCAGCAATATCGGCCCAAGAGGACGTCAACAGAGCCCGCCTCGAGCGCGACGCGGCTGAGCAGGAGCGAGCGAAGGCTGTCTCGGCGAGAGAACGTGCGGAGCAGACTGCCACTGAAACAGCGCAGGCGCTGGAGCGCGAACGCGCTTCGGCAGTCGCGGCCCGTGAGGACCTCGACAAAGCCCGGTTGGAGCGCGACGCGGCGTTACAGGAGCGCACCAAGGCGGTCGCAGCGAAAGAGCGCGCGGAGCAGAGTGCTGCCGAGACGGCGCAGGCGCTGGAGCGCGAACGCGCTTCGGCAGTCGCGACCCGGGAGGACCTCGACAAAGCCCGGCTGGAGCGCGACGCGGCGTTACAGGAGCGCACCAAGGCGGTCGCAGCGAAAGAGCGCGCGGAGCAGAGTGCTGCCGAGACGGCGCAGGCTCTGCAACGAGAACGCGCTTCAGCAGTGTCGGTCGGAGAGAACCTCAACAAAGCCCGCCTGGAGCGTGACACAGCCCGCCAACTTTTGGGACAGGCCGCCATGAGGCTGAAGGAGGCTCTGGACAAGCAACGTGAAGCGACGGTTTCTTTCGCCCGCGAGCTGGCCGCCGCGCGTGCCGATAATGATAAGCTTCGGGCTCAGCGCCGCGACGCTCAGATAGAGCCGCCGCTGAAGCCGCGCTCTGGCCGCGCATCGGCCGGCGCAGGTCAGACGAAAGCTGTCAGCCAAAAGAAGACTACGTCCAGCAAGGTTCGCAAACCGTCGCGCGAAATCCGTGTGCGTGCCATTACGCTTCCGTTTTCCCTCCGGCCAAGCCATTCGACGTTGGACTGAGCTGGAACGACTGCCCTGGAAAATCGGGCGCTGGGCGGCATGAACTCGACGTCTACGGCGAGGGCTCCCACTGTGCGCTATGTCAGCCCGATCACGCTGCCTTTCGCGTTCAATTCGCAGCCGACCGGCGCCTGGCGCGTCTCGACGCCGCCTTGATATCCGTAGTCGATGCTGACCTGGACGGGAGCCGATATCCTCTGTCGGCTCAACCGCCGTACGGAACCTGCACTGCTGACGCGCACACTGGTCGCGCCAAACTGAGCTGCGGCCTGCTCGATTGCCTCACGGCAGGCACGAACGATGTTGTCCGGGACACCCGGCAGCACTTCAATTGGATGGACTGCCAGTGGAATAGCGCTGTCTTCGAAGGGCAGCAGGGCGGGCGGAAGGTCGAGCGACCTTCCGCCGTTGCCGGCTACGCCCGCCCTTGACGTCACTGACCCGGTTGTGGTGGGGCTGCTTCCGTCATCGTTAGACGGTGGGGACGGTGGGTCAGACGGCGGACTGCCGCCGGAGCCACCGGGATCGCCGCTAGTTCCGTTGTGCTGACCGTTGTTGCTGCCAGCGCCATGACCGCCGCTATTCCCGTGATCGCCACCAGCGTTACGACCTTGGCCGCGCTCGCCGCCGGCCGCGGCTCCCGCGCAAGCTATCGCGACAGAGCACGCGAACGCGAGATGGGCCAAGCTGGATCCCAGATATTGACGCACGGCACCCTCCAAAGGCGCTTCGGCCGGCCGTCCTTCCGCCGCATGCCGTCAGAACGGCGCAGCACCCCCAGGCAACTCGCGACTACGCCAGGGAAACTAACTAGGGGATGATTCCGGTCTATCAAGGGACTGGGTGCGGCAGCACCCAAGTGGGGGGCAGATTTGAAGGACCTGGCAGCTGATAGTTCATACAGCCCGGGAAGCCCCAAATCCTTTCTCCTTGCGAGTCGACAGCGCTTAGGCGATTTTGCCGATCATTTCGGGAGGAAATCGTGCGAAACATTCCGGCATCGGCGCTGCTGCTGGCGGCCGCTTTTTATGCAACCACCGCCGACGCTCTGGACAGTTCGGCCACACCTGTTGTCGTGACGCCATTGGCGTCGAAGACGACGACGGCATCCGGCCAACCGATCAAGCTGCCGCAGAAGAATGTCGAGGTCCAGGTCTCGGCCTATCAGATCGCGCCCGGCGCGACGCTGCCGGTGCACAAACATCCCTTCCCGCGCTATGCCTATGTCGAGGCAGGCACCCTCAAGGTCACCAATGTCGAGACCGGCAGCAGCAACACTTACAAGACCGGCGATTTCATCGTCGAGATGATCGGCCAGTGGCATCAGGCGACCAATATCGGCAGCGATCCGGTGAAGCTGCTGGTGATCGACCAGGTCGAACAAGGCGCCAAGAACACAATCCTGAAGCAGTAGCGAGGCAACGGGGCTCAGCTGTTCCGCGGTAGGGCGGGCGCTCCAAGTCTTGAGCAATCAATAACTGCGCGCCGAACAAAACCGGAAGCGCAAAGTGACCGCTTCGCTTGCTGGACCGATTGATGCGGCTTTCGCCTCGATCGCCCCAATGCTAGGGCTGCGCTTTCTCTTCAACATGGATGGATGATGGTGACCGACGCTCAAAGGCCCCTGATCGAACTCTGCGTCGAAGGCATTGACGGGCTGCTTGCCGCGCAGGCCGCCGGCGCCGACCGGGTCGAGCTTTGCGCCAGCCTCGTCGAAGGCGGCATTACGCCGAGCCTCGGCACGGTGCGCGTAGCCCTCGAACGTGCGACCATCCCGTTTCATGTTATCGTGCGCCCGCGCGGCGGCGATTTTCTCTACAGCGAGGCGGAATACCAATCGATGCTGGCCGATATCGGCGCGCTGCGCGATCTCGGCGTGGCCGGCATCGTCGTCGGCTGCCTGACCGCTGACGGCGCAATCGATGAAGCGAGGATGAGCGAACTGGTGCGCGCCGCCGGTCCCCTCAATGTCACCTGCCACCGCGCCTTCGACATGACGCGTGACCCGGCCGAGGCGCTCGAAGCGCTGATCCGCTGCAAGGTCGGCCGCGTGCTGACCAGCGGGCAACACGACACGGCGCTGGAGGGCGTCGATCTGCTCGCGCGCTTGGTTCGCCAGGCCGGCTCACGCATCATCATTCTCGGCTGCGGCGGGCTGGCGCCCGACAATATCGGCGAGGTCCGTCGGCAAACCGGACTGACCGAGATGCATTTCGCCGCGCTTGCCGAGGTGCCGAGCGCCATGCGATACCGCAACCCACATGTCGGCATGGGCGGCACCGACCTCGATCGCGAGTACCGCAACACGGTGACCGACCAGGACTTGGCGGCGGCAACGATCGCGGCCGCGAGGGTCTGATGCCGGAAGTGACGATGTCGAAAGATTGCTCGCCGATCGAACGCGTTTCGCCTGCCGACGAGGCCGCCATTCTCGCTCTCAACAACGAGCATGCCGCCGAGTTGTCCTGGCTGGAGCCGGAGCGCCTGTCATTCCTGATCGGGCAGGCTTTCTACACGCGCCGCATCGGGGCGCTCGAAGCCTTCATCATGTGCTTCGATCAGGATGCCAGCTACGAAAGCCCGAACTTCCTCTGGTTTCGTGAGCGCTACCCCCGCTTCGTCTATGTCGACCGGGTGGTGGTCGCGGCCGAAGCGCGCGGCCGTGGCCATGCCCGCCGTGTCTACGAGGATCTGTTCGCGCATGTCAGGCGCGCATGCCACACGATCGTAACCTGCGAGGTCAATGCCGATCCCCCGAACCCCACATCGGATGCCTTTCACGCGGCGCTCGGCTTTGCCGAGGTCGGCGATGCCGTGATCCACGGCGGCAGGAAGTCGGTGCGCTACTACGCCAAGCCGATCGACTAGCGCATGGCCCTGGAAGCCAGAGGCTTTCAACCATGAGCCAAACAAGGTCTCATGCGGCCGCCGCACTGGCCACAAACAGAAGCTGCAGCTAATGTATCGTCTTCGCGTGCCGGGGGCGTGACATCATGCCAAGCAACGTCTTCCGCTTCGACGAGAGTTGGAACATTCCCGATGCCACGCCGCAGGAAGTGTGGGACGTTCTGTCCGACGCCGAGTTGCTGCCGCTCTGGTGGGGCGACGCCTACAAGGAAGTCGAGCCGCTCGACAAGAAAGGCAAGGCCGTCGTCGGGTCACGGGCAAGAGCCAGGGCGCGAGGCGCCCTGCCCTACGAGCTGAACTTCATCATCGAGGCCGCGGAGCTCGATCCTGGCCGACTGGTGGTGGTGAAGACCTTCGGCGATTTCGACGGCCTGTGGCGGGCTGAGCTGTCGCCAGCCGGAAGCGGAACGCATGTGAAGCTCACCTGGCAGGTCATCGTGGAGAGGCCGATCCTCAAACTCCTGGCACCCTTGCTCAGACCGGCTTTCGCGTGGAATCACCGCTGGACCACACCTCGCGGCGAAGCCGGGCTTCGGCGCTATCTCGCCGCACCAAAAACCGGCAAGGCCTGACCTCCTCACCAATTGCGGTTGAGCCAGCCGCGCGCCGGTTTCTCGACGATGTAGTAGCTCGCCAGGGCGCAGGCGAAGACCGCGCCCAGCATCGGGATCGGCGCCACGTCGCGGTCATGGACGAATTTGTAGAAGGGCTGCTGCCACAGATAGAGCGAGTAGGACCACAGCCCCAGCATCACCATCGGCCGCGATGACAGTGGGCCGGTCAGATAACCGCCGGCGAAGTCGAGCGTGTTGACGGCGAGCGCCAGCAGCGGCACGCCCAGCAGATAGTGCAAGGGCGTCGGCACCGGATCGAGGAACAGCAAGATTCCCCCCACCGCGGCCGCCAGCGCCAGATGCCGGCTCCTGAGGAATGCCGGCAGGTGTCCATCGGCCTTGAGCAGGCAGATCGCCGCCGACAGCAGGATCGAGGCGATATGCACGTCGGTTCGCCAATAGCTGGTTTCGTAGTCCATGCCGAAGACCCAGTAGGAAATAGCGCCGTTGGCCATAGCGAGCAGCGACAGCATGACAAGCAGGCGCACGACATTCGCGCGCCTGGAAACCGCCACGCTGATCAGCGCCAGGATGACATAAGAATGCTCCTCGATGGCAAGCGACCAGATATGGTCGAGCGCGCCCGCGCGATTGATGAGAATGCCGGCATAGTTGTAGGTGAATGTCAGCGCGGTAAGCGCCGCCTTCCATTTGAAGGCAATGAAGGTGCCGGAGAGCCCGATCATGACGGCAACCACGAACACCAGCAGGGCTGGATAGACGCGGGCGAACCGGCGCTTGAAGAACTTCTTCAGCGGAAAGCGCTCGACGAACAGGATTTCCCCCATCAGCCGGCCGCTCAGCACGAAGAAGAACTCGACGCCGAGCACGCCGAGATTGATGCCGCGAATCGGGAAGACATGGCCGATCAGCACGAAGGCGATCGACAGGCCGCGCCAGCCGTCGAGATAGGCCAGCCTTGCCCGTGCCGCCTTGTCGGCTGCGGCCCGCGGCAGGACGCCGGCCGTCGCGGAGATGTCGGTCATGCCCGTCCCTCGCAACTCGAGGTCCCGGCATAGCCGTGCCTGGAACCGCTTCGTTTTCCCCGCCGCAGTTATTTTGCAGTGCGGGATAATCTTGTGCAAGTGCGAAGCAGCGAATTCACAGGCAGTTCCTGCCAACCGATTGCGAACACAAAAGAAAAAGGGGCCGCGGCGGGTCCTGCCGCCGCTTGGTGAACCCGCCATGGTCGGCAATGTTTCGTGGCCTCATGCCTTGCCCGCCTGCCGAAATCGGCCGAATGTGCGGATCGATTCATTTCCAACGCAGAGACCGCCTATGGCAGACTTCGTCCTCCCTCCGCCCGCGATCGCTTCGGTCGCGGTGACCGGCTCGGCGGAACGGTTTGCCGTGCGCCGCATCTTCTGCGTTGGCCGCAACTACGCGGCGCATGCGCGAGAACTCGGCAATGACGAGCGCGATCCGCCCTTCTTCTTCACCAAGCCGGCCGACGCCGTGGTCGACAGCGGCGCCGAGATCCCCTACCCGCCGCTGACTGGCAATCTCCACCACGAGATCGAGCTGGTCGTGGCGATCGGCAAGGCCGGCTTCCGCATCCCTCGCACCGAGGCGCTCGCGCATGTCTGGGGCTATGGCGTCGGCGTGGACCTCACTCGCCGCGACCTGCAGGACCAGGCAAAGAAAGCGGCCCGCCCCTGGGACTGGTCGAAGGCCTTCGACTTCTCCGCGCCTTGCGGCTCGCTACTTCCGGTCGCAAGGTCTGGCCATCCCGAAACGGGTCGCATCTGGCTCGCTGTAAACGGTGACGTAAAACAGGACGGCGACCTCGCCGAGCTGATCTGGCCCGTCGCCGATGTCGTCTCGATCTGCAGCGAGTCGGTCGAGCTCCAGCCCGGCGACCTGATCTTCACCGGCACGCCGGCCGGCGTTGGCGCGGTTCAGGCGGGCGACAAGATCACTGGTGGCGTCGACGGCATCGGCGCCGTCGAGGTCACCATCGGGCAGCCGAGGCGATGAGCGACCTCGTCCTCCATAACTATTATCGATCCTCCACCTCATACCGGGTGCGGATCGCGCTGGAGATGAAGGGGCGTGCCTACACCTATGTGCCCCACCATCTGCGCCATGGCGAGCATCTCGAGCCCGCCTATCTCGCGGTCAATCCGCAAGGGTTGGTGCCGGCGCTGGTGCTCGACGACGGAACGCTTTTAACCCAGTCGCTGGCGATCATCGAATATCTCGACGAGATCGAGCCCGAGCCGCCGTTGTTGCCCAAGGATGCGCTGGGACGCGCCAGGGTCCGGATGCTGGCGCAGATGATCGCCTGCGACATCCATCCGGTGAACAATCTGCGCGTGCTCACCTCGCTGCGCACCTTGTTCGGCGCCGGCGACGAGGATGTCGTCAACTGGTTCCGGCATTGGGTGAATGAAGGTTTCCAGCCGCTTGAAAAGATTCTGGCCGCCTCGCCCGAGACCGGCAGGTTCTGCCATGGCGATACACCGGGGCTCGCCGATATCTGCCTCGCCGCGCAGGTCACCAACAATGCCCGCTTCGGCGTCGACATGGCGGCCTATCCGGTGATCTCGCGCATCCACGCCGCCTGCATGGCGCTGCCGGCGTTCCAGAAGGCTGCGCCGCAGAACCAGATCGATGCCGAGTAGGGAAGCCAGGGATCCCGACGAGGCTAAGACGCTCGCCGATATGGAGGAGTATGGCTGTCATATTCTCTGCGTGCTGGAGGACGACGAGCACCCGCCATTCGCTTACTCGGTGGGGATAGAGTACAATTTCAAAGCCCCTGAGCTGGTCGTCATCGGGCTCAAGCCGGAGCTTTCGCAGACCATCCGCAACGAGTATTGCCGACGAGTGCGCAGCGGCGAGAGGTTCAACGTTGGAGAGCGGGCGCCGGGTTTCCTGCGAGGTGGCTTCGACTGTCAATTCGGTGCCCACTACCCTGAATATTTCGGTTGGGGCATATGGTTTTACGACGGGCCCGTTCTCCGGATTATGCAGCTTATCTTTCCGACAACCTCCGGTGTTTGGCCATGGGATGCCGAAGCCGGCGAGTGGTTTTGCAAGCGGCAACCATTGCTCGACCAACCACCATGGCCGACTTAGCTTGGGACCTATTACCCAAAATCGCCCTGCCCTTTGAACTGGATAGAAAGCACTCCCATGAAAGCTGTCGTCTTCGAAAAATTCGGCGAAGCTCCCACGATCCAGACCGTGCCTGACCCCAAGCCGGCGGGGGATGGCGTCGTCATCAAGGTCGAGGCGACCGGTCTTTGCCGCAGCGACTGGCATGGCTGGATGGGTCATGACGACGGCATCACGCTGCCGCATGTCCCCGGCCATGAACTGGCGGGCGTCGTCGTCGCCGCCGGCAAGCAGGTGAGCCGCTGGAAGGCCGGCGACCGCGTCACCGTGCCTTTCGCCGTCGGCTGCGGCCGCTGCTTCGAATGCAACTCCGGCAACCATCAGGTCTGCGAGCACCAGACCCAACCTGGCTTCACGGGCTGGGGCTCGTTCGCCGAATATGTCGGCATCGAGCATGCCGACACCAATCTCGTACGCCTGCCGGACGAGATGGAGTTCGCCACTGCCGCCAGCCTCGGCTGCCGCTTCGTCACCTCCTTCCGCGCCATCGTCGACCAGGGCCGGGTGACGCCCGGCGAGTGGGTGGCGGTGCATGGCTGCGGCGGTGTCGGTCTCTCGGCGATCATGATCGCCAGCGCCATGGGCGCCAATGTCATCGCCATCGACCTCACCGACGAGAAGCTGGAGTTTGCGAAAAGGATCGGGGCGGTCGCGACCATCAACGCTTCGACCACGCCCAATGTCGTCAAGGCCGTCAAGCAGATCACCAACGGCGGCGCGCATATGTCGATGGACGCGCTCGGCCATCCAACCACGTGCTTCAACTCGATCGCCAATCTGCGCCGGCGCGGTCGCCATGTTCAGGTCGGGCTGATGCTGGGCGACCATGCCTGCCCGCAAGTGCCGATGGACAAGGTCATCGCCTTCGAGCTCGAAATCCTCGGCAGCCACGGCATGCAGGCCTACCGCTATTCCGCCATGATGGACATGATTCGCACCGGCAAGCTGAAGCCCGAACTGTTGGTCGGCAAAAGGATCAGCCTCGATGAGGCGCCAGCCGCATTGATGGCGATGGGCGGCTTCGAGGGCATCGGCATCGGCGTGGTGACGAAGTTTTGAGTAGGCTCCCTACCTGGCGAACTTCTTCGCCCCGAACACGCAGGCCACCACGCCGAGCGTGACCACCACCATCAGCGGGCTGACCTGCTCGTGCAGCAGACTCGCCGCGAGCGCCAGGCCGAAGAAGGGCTGCAGCAGTTGCAATTGCCCGACCGCGGCGATGCCGCCCTGCGCCAGGCCGCGATACCAGAACACGAAGCCGATCAGCATGCTGAACAGCGAGACATAGCCGAGGCCGATCCATGCGCCGGAGCCGACAGCGGCAAAAGACGGCGGCAGGGTCGCAAAGCTCAGCGCTAACATGACCGGCAGCGACAGCGCCAAGGCCCAGCAGATCACCTGCCAGCCGCCGAGCTTGCGCGACAGCGCCGCACCTTCCGCATAGCCCAGCCCGCAGGCGATGATGGCGGCGAGCATCAAGCCGTCGCCGACCGGTGAGGCCGTCACGCCTTGCAACAGCGCGAAACCCGCGACGAGCGTGCTGCCCAGGCAGGAAAACAGCCAGAAGGCCGGGCGCGGACGGTCGCCGCCGCGCAGCACACCGAAGATCGCCGTCGCCAGCGGCAGCAGGCCGACAAAGATGATGGAATGCGCCGCCGTAACATGTTTGAGCGCCAGCGCCGTCAGGAGAGGAAAGCCGACCACGACGCCTAGCGCAACGACGACCAGCGAGACCAGATCCCCGCGATCCGGGCGCTTCTCGCGGAACAGGAACAGCATTGCGATGCCGAGCAGGCCGGCGATCGCCGCACGGGCCGACGTCAGGAAGGTCGGGTCGAAATCGACCACCGCCACGCGCGTCGCCGGCAGCGACCCGCTGAAGATCAGCACGCCGATGAAGCCGTTGAGCCAGCCGTTGAAACTCTTATCCATCATCCGCTCCGTTTGCGCTTCTGTACCGGCGCAGCGCATGGCTTTGCCAGAGACAATGGGGTACAATTCCGCAAAACTGTATTGGTCAACAGGGAAGTACAGATGGACACGCCCGACCCGAAGGCGACGAATGCCGGAACGCTCGTCGAAGCCGTCATGTCGGCAATCCGGCAGCGGATCGCCGCGCGCATCCTGACGCCGGGCGCGCGCTTGCCTTCGATCCGCGCCTTCGCCGGCACGATGCAGGTGTCAAAATCTACGGTGGTCGAGGCCTATGAGCGGCTTGCGGCGGAAGGCACGATCCGCTCGCGGCCGGGCTCCGGCTTCTTTGCCGCCGGCCCGCTTGCGCCGCTGTCGCTGGCCGAGATCGGCCCGCGGCTCGACCGCGCCGTCGACCCGCTCTGGGTCTCGCGGCAAGCACTGGAGGCATGCGACGATATGCTGAAACCGGGCTGCGGCTGGCTGCCGGCTTCCTGGATGCCTCAGGCCGCGTTGCGGCAAGCACTGCGCGGCGCCGCCCGAGCCGACGATGCGACGCTTGCCGACTACGGCACGCCGCTTGGCCTGCCGGCACTGCGGCAGCTGCTTGCCCGCCGCCTGTCGGCGCACGGCGTCGAGGCTTCGCCGGACCAGATCATGCTCACCGAGTCCGGGACGCAGGCGATCGACCTATTGTGCCGCTTGCTCCTCGAGCCGGGCGATACGGTTCTGGTCGACGATCCCTGCTATTTCAACTTCCATGCGTTGCTGCGCGCGCACCGCGCCAAAGTGGTCGGTGTCGCGATGACACCCTCAGGGCCCGATATCGACCTCTTCGCGCAAGCGCTCGCCGAGCACAAGCCGCGCCTCTACATCACCAATTCCGCGCTTCACAACCCGACCGGCGCGGTGCTCTCGCCGCTTATAGCGCACCGGCTGCTCAAGCTTGCCGATCAATCGGATCTCGCCATCGTCGAGGATGACATTTTCGCCGATTTCGAGCACACGCCGGCGCCGCGGCTGGCGGCCTTCGATGGCCTCGGCCGCGTCGTCCAGATCGGTTCCTTCTCGAAGACGCTGTCGGCTTCGGTGCGATGCGGCTTCATCGCCGCGCCCCGCGACTGGATGGAACGGCTGATTGACCTCAAGATCGCCACGACTTTCGGCGGCGGGAGGCTCTCCTCGGAACTGGTGCTGACTCTGCTGAAGGACGGCAGCTACCGCAAGCATGTCGAGCAGTTGCGCACCCGCCTGTCGCGCGCAATGGCCGAAACAGCCGGCAGGCTGAAAGCAATGGACGTTATGCCCTGGATCGATCAGGGGGCCGGTATGTTCCTGTGGTGCCGCCTGCCCGACGCCATCGACGCCGCCGATGTCGCCCGCCATGCGCTGGCGGATAATGTCGTGCTGGCGCCCGGCAACGCCTTCAGCCTGTCGCACTCCGCCGGCCGCTTCATGCGTTTCAACGTCGCCCAATGCGCCGATAAGCGCAACTTCAGAGTGCTTGAAAGGGCAATGGCCGCGTCCCGCCGCAAAGCCGCGTCGCAGCCCGGCAGCGGCAGAGCTTAGGCGCCTGCCCGCTTGCGGCGCTCATACATCATCACCAGCGTCTCGGCAGTCAGCGCCGGCTTCTGCTCGCCCTCGATCTCGACGGTGTTCGCGGCCTTCATCAGATATTGGCCGGGGCCTCGGTCTTCCATGGTGAGCAGCGTCGTGCGCAGCCGTATACGTGCGCCGGACTTCACCGGCGCCAGGAAGCGCACTTTGTCGAAGCCATAGTTGAAGGCGGCTTGCGTGTTTTCCGGCACGATGCCCATCTCCAGCGCCAGCGCGCCGATGATCGACAGCGTCAGATAGCCATGCGCGATCGTAGTGCGGAACGGACTCTGCCGCTTCGCGCGCTCCGGATCGACATGTATCCACTGGTGGTCGCCCGTGCATTGGGCGAACTGGTCGATGCGCTGCTGGTCGACCGTCGTCCAGTCCGACACGCCGATCTCCTGGCCGGCCATTGTCCGCAACTGTTCGAAGGTCGGCGGCGTCCTCGGCCGATTTTCCGTCATTCCTGCTTTCCTGCTGGCTTCTGCCAATCTCCCGACCATGAACCGGCGGCTCCTGTCAATTCGCGGCGCCTCGATTTCACCCTCAGAGTTGACGGTTTTACGGCAAGCCGCGAACGCGCAGCCGCACGCGCCGATTGCTCAGCCGCCTGAACCCGATCCGGAAAAACCCGAATAGGCGCCCTGGATTGCTCACTTCCCGTCGTAGCCGGCCCGGATTTCCGCCATCGCGTCCTTGATCCTGTCGCGCAGGATTTCGACCGATTCGGTGCCGGATTTCCGAACCAGGTCGGCGACCTCGCCGGCATTCTTCAGCGTTGTCTCGAAGGATTTCCTGGCGAAATCCACCTGCTTCGTCATCAACTCCTGCGGATTGCCCGGAGGCTGGTAGTTGCGTGCCATCCGGGTAATTTCGCCGAGCGCCTCCTGCACCATTTCGTGCTGTCTCGACAGAATGGATGACGCGCCGGCGGCGCTTGCCCGGGCCGACTTCTCCAGAGCCTCGAGATTCCTGCGGTGGTGATCGAGGATCGCCTGGATGTCGACCTTCGGCAGCTTCAAGTCGCGGCCGAACCTGCTGAAGATGTCCAGAAAAGAGTCGGATTCCGGTTGTCTTGCCATGTCGTCGCCTCCCGATCTGCCGCTCTTACAGCGCCCACTAGGGAGAATAGTGCGCGCCCGGTCCGCGTCAATTGAGGAGAAGCAGCCGCTCCGCCGTATAGAGTGCCAAGCCGGCCAGACCGCCGATTACCATGCCGTTGAAGCGGATATACTGCAGGTCCTTGCCGATATTGATCTCGATCAGCCGCGTCAGCTGGGCCAGATCCCAGCGCTTGACCTGATCGGCGATGAATTTCGACACGCCGCTCTTCTGGCTTTCGACGAAGGAGGCGAGCGCCACAACAAAACCCTGGTTCATGTCGGCCCTGATCTGGGCATCGTCGGCCAAATGCCGGCCGACCTCGACGAACAGGTTGGCGAGGTGCTCGCGGATCGTCGAATTGGCCGCGTTGGCGTCCTGCTCGATGAACAAGCGCAGGCTTGCCCAAGTCTCGCCGGCGAGAGCCCTGACTTCCGGACGGCCCAGGAAATCGCGCTTCAGCTTTTCGGCGCGCCTTGCATATTGCTTCGAGGTCCTGAGCCGCTCGACGAAGCGAAGTACGAAACGGTCGAACTCGGCGCGCGCCGGATGATCGGGATCGGCCCGCACCTCCTCCAGCAGCAACCCGGCGGAAGCGACAATCTTCTTGAGCAGATAGGCGTCGGCGCGAAACAGGTTGAACAGCGACGGCAGTTCCTCACGGATCTTTTCGCGCATCGTCGCCAGCGCCTTCTCGTCGTTCAGGAAGCGCCCGACCACCCTGGTGAACTCGTCGAACAGTTTCTGGTGGCGCCGGTCGTCGGTGAGCGCCGACAACAGCTCCGCGGCTAAAGGCGCCAGCGGCACCTTTTCGATCTGCTCCAGCAAGCGGCTGGTGACGAAGTCGCGCAGCCCGGACTGCTCCACGGCGGTCAGCGTCTGCGGCACCAGGCGGGCGACGAATCGCGACAGGTCGGCGGCGCGTTCGGCGTCGGCCAGCCAGTCGGCGACGAGGGCGGCAAAGTCGACCTCGGCGAGCTTTTCCCGCACGGGCTCCGGCGCAAGGAAATTGGCCTCGATGAACCGGCCGAGATTGTCGGCGATGCGGTGCTGGTTCTCAGGAATGATGGCCGTGTGCGGGATCGGCAGGCCGAGCGGGCGCCTGAACAACGCCACGACCGCATACCAGTCGGCCAGCCCGCCAATGATCGCCGCCTCGGCGAACGCGGCAACAAAGCCGAGCCACGGATGGGTGATCTCTAAAGACTTGGCGAGCGCGAAGACAAGGATGCACAGGCCAAGCGCTGCGGCGGCGACGAACTTGGTCCGCCGCAATGCCGAGAGCTTTGCCTGCGCATCGGCGTCGAATCGAACCGGCGCGAGGGCCTGAGCTGATTGTGACATGGAAAGGCCTTCCCTATTGCACCCGGACTTATCTAGGGCCTCCGCCGGGGAAACGCTCGCTCAAAGCGCATTGCGGCGCGATGCGGCGGACACGCACAAAAAGTTGATAAGTTTATTCAGCTATGTAGCGGTCCAGTCTGGAATTGTTCCAAACTATGGGCCATATTCGGCCCAAGCTCATTTCGCGAGGATACCATGCGGCTCACGCGCCAGACGAACTATGCGATGCGCATACTGATGTATTGCGCCGCGAACAGCGACCGCCTGAGCCGCATCCCCGAGATCGCCACCGCCTATTCGGTTTCGGAGCTGTTTTTGTTCAAGATCCTGCAGCCGCTGGTCGAGGCCGGCCTGGTCGAGACGGTGCGCGGCCGCAATGGCGGCGTCAGGCTCGGCCGCCCGGCGGAGCAGATCAGCC
>NZ_RZST01000159.1:0-12653 GCF_003997575.1 Mesorhizobium sp. M1A.F.Ca.IN.022.07.1.1 | reverse complement strand
CGGCAGGAAGATGTATGATGCCGCGCGGCTGGCAATGGCCGATCTCGGCGACAAGCTGGTGACGCTGACCATCGAGGACACGCGCGGCGACAGCGGCTATGCCAAGGACCTGGCGGTGAAGGCGATCACTTCGGGCGGCGTGAAAATCGTCATCGGGCCGGCCGAGCTTGCGGCGGCGCAGCACCTTGCCAAGCTCTCCGGCACGCAGCGGCCGCCGGTGCTGGCGCTGGCCGACAATTTCGCCGGCGGCCCCGGCGTCTATGCGGTGCGGCTGAGCGAAGCCGACAGCGCGGCGGCGGGCGCGGCAGCGATTGCCGGCAAGGGCGCCAAGAAATTCGTGCTCCTGGTGCCGGCGGGCGCGAACGCCGGCGCCGTCGAGGCGCGGGTCGCGAACGCGCTCAGCATCTATGGCGCGACGCTTGCCGTGACGCTTCCCTATTCGGCGTCGGACGCCGCCAAGGTGGTGTCGGACATGGGTTCGCTGGTCGAGGCGCCCGACGCCGTCGTCGTCGCCAGCGGCGACGGCAGCCCTGTCGCCGTGCTGGCGGCGCTCAAGGCGAAGGGTATTCCGGGCAAGGCCGTGAGCCTGATCGGCACCGAACGCTGGCTCGAGCGCCCAATCGATCCGCTCTATGAGGGCGCCTATATCGCGACGCTCGACCAGAGCGAGACCGGACCGATCGCCGACCGTTTCAAGGCGACCTACAACTACCAGCCCGACGTCAACGTCGCCTACGCCTACGACATGGTGGCGCTGTCGGCCGGCATAGCAAGCTCGGTCGGCCCGAACGGTTTCTCCAAACAGGTGCTGGAGAACGCCAGCGGCTTCCGCGGCTCGACCGGCCTGTTCCGCTTCCGCGCAGACGGCTCGAGCCAAAGATCGATGCCGTTTTTCAAGGTGGAAAAGCGTAGACTGAAGCTGGTGGGGAAACAGACCGCGGGGTTTTGAAATTTCAGTTGGGTGGTGGGCAGTTGGATTTTCTTAGAAAGCTTCTGATTTTGGCTATTGTCGGCGCGGTGGGGGCTGGCGCCGTCGCGCTTGCCGAACGGCTGATGTTTGAGGCTCCGAGACCAGCTGCGGCCGGCGAGCCCATCATACCGAAGAAGCCGGTTCGGCAATGGAAATGGCGGTTGACCTAGTTGTCCAGCTGCCTCGGACCTGCTCTGCATCGCAACTACAAGGTAGTGCGAAGTGGATCCGCGCTAGCGAAGGGCGCGCCAGTATAAATTGGCCTTAGCTAAATTTGGAGCTTTTCGACAACCATCCCGTGAGCGTCCAGATGACTGTCGTCGCTAGCATGGAAGCGTACCCATCAATCGCATAGTGCCAAGCCAAGTGCACGGCGCCCAGCTGAGTTACAACTAGAAAGGCAACGCCAGTCCAACGCAATATACCGCCAAACCGCCAGAGGAAGACTGCGTTCAACGTGGCTATGGCAAGATGCATCGAAGGGAAGGCAGAAATTCCGCTACCCATGTGGGGACCGTCTGACGCTGCATTAGCGAGAAGCATGTTCTGGGCGTGTAAAGCCCATACAGGGTAAACATTGTTCGTTGTCTCGAGGTAGTCCATAAGCGGCGCGAAGGTGCCGTCACCGAAGAACGGCATGACGAAGGCGGGACCAACCGACGCAAATATCGTCGCTGCAATATTTCCGAGGATTGCCCACGTCAGAACAAAAGCCACCAGATAGCGGGAGCGAAGGCGATCGTTGCCCACTGAGAATATGACGCAAAATAAGACCACGAACATAAATATAAACCAAAGATTATAAAATAAATTAATTATAAACGTTACAAGCCCAAACCCCAATATTGGGTGAAATAGCTTCCAAGCATCGACACCGAAATTCACAAATCTATCTATTTCAATTAGCTTCCAGTCCGCATAAAATGGCACCATCCTGCTTATGCCGGCTTTCATACTTGTGAAAACCGAAAAAAATATTGGAAACACTATTAAAACTGGAACGCCTCTTATTATTCTTTCGTTAAGCCTATATTTTCTGAGCTGCGCTTTTATCTGTGGAAATATCCGCTCCGGCCGACTAAGCATTACGCGGACAGAGATAGTTGAAAACAGGACGACTGCAACAGCGCAGCCGAATACCCAGAAACCTTGATTGTAAAGCTTCACGTCAATGGGGATTCCCCAATGTTCAGCTGCGAAAACCGCAAGGAACATATACGTCGCGATCGCAATATAAAAGGAATTGTTTGCGCGCCACGCTGCGAGGCTACCGCTATTAAGTGTGACCTCTGTCGTTTGCATTCTAATCAGGTCCAGCTTAGCTTGGCTGCACGCGCTATCGCAGTCCATCACACATGAGCATAGACGCTATTCGTGAGCACCAGCACTATCGTGCAGATCGCGGCAAGCGAGATTGGCACTCCGAACGGCACGACACCCTTACGGTCTAGGTGCTGAACGTAAATGCGAAAAGCCCCCTCGGGCAGCATGAAAGGAAATTTTATGATGGCGGCAGTAGCGAGCGCAAACAGCAGAAGCAAAATCGAGAAGAAGGCAAGGCCAGTGCCTCCAATCACGAATGGAATAATCGCCATCAGCTTCACGTCGCCGGCGCCCAGCTTCCGCAAAGCCCAGAGAGGAAAGAGAACGACGAACAGCAGCAATCCGGCGATTGCAGTTAATCCCATGTCCCACCAAGACCCGGCCTGGACGGATATCAGCTGCAAGGAACCGACACCCAGGCAAAAGAGCAGGAGCACCTCAGGGTTCGATATCTTCTGAGTTTTGAAGTCGGTCCAGGCTATCCTGGCAAGCAGCGGGATCGCGAGTGCCTTGAGCAGGAGCGATACGGCGAGCAGAGGGCTCATGACCGCTCTATGTTGCGGACGCTGGATGACAGTAGCTTCAGATTGTTGGCCACGGTCGGGTCGTTTGGCGCAAGCTCATAGGCCTTGAGGAAATTTGTGCGCGCGTCCTGCAACTTGCCGCGCAGCAGATAGGAGTAGCCGACATTGTTATAGTATTCCGGCGTCGCGCCGAGCAGCCGATAGGCCCGGCCATAGGCCATGTCAGACAGATCGAAGCGCCGGATGCGGTCGCAGGAAGCAGCAAGGCCCAGCCAGGCGACGCCATCATTAGGCGCCAAACGTGTCGCCTTGTAGAATAGGGCCCCGGCGTTGCCATAGTTCTCGGAGCGGAACTGGGTTTTGGCCTCGGTGACGGCCTGGTCCGAGGCATAGTAGTCGACGTCGCTGACGGTCTTCAGCCCGTCGAAGGCATCACCGAAGGCGGTGTAGTCGCCCTTCGCTGGCTCGTTGGTGCGAACCACGCCGTCCGCGGTGTCCTTCCCGTTCGTCTGACAGCCGGCTAGTGCAATCATTAACAGGCCGGCCGCGGCGATCAGCTTCTTCATGTAGTTTCCCCGAGAGTCCCCCGACCCATATAGGACCAAAGCACATGTTCAACTAGAAGAAAACGCCTTTCATGCGTATGATCACAGGCAACATGACCACCATCAGCACAACCGGGAAGATGCACAGGCCCAGGGGAATCATCATCTTGACTGGTAGCGCATTGGCCTGCTCTTCCGCGCGCATGATTCTCTGGTTGCGCATTTCGTCGCTGTAGACACGCAACGCCTCCGTCAGGCTGGTCCCGAGTTCTTCCGATTGACGAAACAGAACCGCTAGAGCCTTCGCTTCTTCCAGCCCAATGCGATCAGCCAATTCGCGCAGGGCTTCGCGCAACGGCTTGCCGGCGCGCAATTGGAGATTCATGATCGAAAGCTGAATGCCAAGCCATTTGTGAGTGCCCGCAAGTTCGTTCCCGACTCGATCAACCGCAGCCTCCAGGCTCATGCCTGCATCAGCGCAAGTGATCATCATGTCCATGAAGTCAGGAAAGCCACGCCTGTAGATCTGTTTCTGAGTATTCTCAAAGCGATCAAGCATGATGCTTGGGATAACAATGCATCCCAGACCGATTAGAGCCGCACCCGCAAAGGCAAATACACTAGGCAATCGAGGTGGCAGCATGTGGGAAAACATGGCGTAGCTGACGAGAAAGCCAATGCACACCGCGCCCAGACGAGAAATCGTGTAGATGATTGGGGCACTTGGCTGGTGGAAGCCGGCACGAAACAGCTTCGCCTCCAAGGCATTGGGTTCGCCACGCTCTTTCTCTAGGGCACGAAAATATGCCTCGACCGGCCGCTGGGCCGAAATCCTGTTAATCTCCTGCTGAGCCGTCAACGAGCGGCGACTCGTGATGCCTTCTGATAAAAGACTTTCAGCGATCCGCTTCCTCGTCTGAAAGACTGGCATCAATATCAGAGCAACCAGCAGGAACAGAGTGCCCGCGGCCAGGAACACAGCAACCGACAGCAACATCGGCGAATTTCCAAGGTCGTTCAGCAAGCCGATGCCCCAATCTCAGAAATCGAAATTGACCATGCGATACATGATGTAGTCGCCCAAGAGCGCCCAAGATCCGAAGATGACGAAGACCGGCCAAATGAGAGGGCTGCTCCAAACATCACCATAGTAGCTTGGGGCGATTCCCAACAAAATGAAGAACATTAGCACCGGAAAGAGAGAAATTATCCACGCTGACATTCGGCCCTCGGCCGACAAGGCCCTGATCTTCAGCCGAAGCTTGCGCCGCTCGCGCAGCACCGACGCGAGATTGGACAGAATTTCGGTAAGATTGCCGCCGGTCTTTGCCTGAATGGAAAGTGACACCGACAAAAGGTGCAATCCTTCGAAACCGACACGCTCCGATAGCTTGCGCACGGCCTGCTCAAGGCTGAGGCCAAACGAGATCTCGTCCGAGACAATGCCGAACTCGGTGCCAAGAGGATCCGGCATTTCGCGTGCCACAAGCCCGATCGCCACCGTTGTTGGATGACCGGCGCGGAGGGAGCGCACTATCATGTCGAGCGCGTCAGGAAGCTGGGTAGCGAATTTGCTTATTCGCTTGTCTCTAGCCCGCCGCAGCACAAGGAAAGGCAAAGCGAATGCAACAAATAGGAAGATGAGACCCGCGGCGGGAGCCGAGAACCCCAGCAGGAGTGTTGCGACCATCGCAACCACGAGTCCTGCCAGGATGAAGACCGCTGCGAAACTGATTGGATTGCCGGTTATGCCGGACTGCGTGTAGAGGCGATTAAGGGCTACGGCGCCGAAGGCAAAATCCCCCGAAACGGTCAACCCCCGCTCCTGGAGAAGTCCTTGCAGGCTTCGTTCTGCTGGAGCATCCTCGCCCATAACCTGAAGGCGGCGGTTTATTATGCCTGCCCTTGCGCGTGTCCCGGCGACCGAAACGTACATAACCTCCACGGCGAGGATGACAGAAGCCGCGGCTAGCACGTAGACCAGATAAAGTAGCGTTTGGCCGGAAAACATCAGAGCGGCACCTGCGGATTGAAGGCGTCCTTGGCGAAATGGTGCCCCAGGGTCGCCACTTCAGCTGCAAAACGCGGCCGCACGCCTGTGGCGCGAAACTCGCCGATAATCGTGCCGTCCGAGGCGATATCGCGACGAACGAAATGATAGATCTCCTGCAACTGGACCACGTTGCCCTCCATTCCGGTAATCTCCGAAATCGAAACCACTCGTCGTCCGCCGTCGGAAAGGCGTTGCGTCTGCACAATTATGTCTATAGCCGAGGCGATCTGCGCCCGGATCGAATCGTTGGTCATCGGCATGCCGGCCATACCAACCATTTGCTCGAGACGTGAGATCGCATCTCGGGGCGTATTGGCGTGAATGGTTGTCATCGAGCCTTCATGACCGGTATTCATGGCCTGCAGCATGTCGAAGGCTTCCTCGCCGCGCACCTCGCCGACGATGATGCGGTCCGGCCGCATGCGGAGCGCGTTCTTCAACAACTCACGCTGACGGACCTCGCCCTTGCCTTCAACATTGGGCGGACGTGTCTCCAGCCGGCCGACATGCGGCTGCTGCAATTGCAGCTCCGCTGCGTCCTCGATCGTGACCAGCCGCTCCTTGGGAGGGATATAGCTCGACAAAGCATTCAGCAGTGTGGTCTTGCCGCTGCCGGTGCCGCCCGAGACCAGGATCGACTTACGCGACTGCACCGCGATCCGCAGCAGCTCGACCATGGGTTGGCGGATCGAGTTGAATGCCATTAAGCGTTCGAGCGAATAGGGATTTTTGGAGAACTTGCGGATCGAAACCAGCGGGCCATCGACCGAGATCGGCCGTACCGCGATGTTGACGCGCGAGCCGTCGTCGAGACGCGCATCGACCATCGGCGCCGATTCGTCAACACGCCTGCCGATATTCGAAACGATCTTGTTAACAATCCGAAGGAGATGCGCCTCGTCACGGAATCGGATTGAGGTCTCCTCCAAGACGCCGCGGCGTTCTATGAACACGTGCTTGTGTGTGTTGATCAGGATGTCGGCGATGGAGTCGTCCTTGAGCAGAGGCTCGATCGGACCGAGCCCAAGCATCTCGTCCGCCGTGTCGCTGGTTAGCTGATCGAGCTCTCGCGCGTTCAGCGGCGTGTTTCGGCCACGGACGAATTCGCGCACGATCGGCCGGATTTCATCGAGTATCTCGTCCTTAGAAGCGTTTTCAAGGGCGGTCAAATTGAACCTGTCGATGAGATGCCTGTGCAGATCCACTTTAAGTGACAGAAAATCGTCGGTAGCCGGCTCGGACTGGACCGGCTGCACGACCACCGCGCCATTGGGCGTCGCAGGCACCTGCGTTGATTGCGGTGCACGCTGCTCACCCGGCCCTTTGATGAAGCGACCCAACATGTCGCCGAACCCCTTCTGATTTCCCCGACCTCGAAACTAAGCGTTAACCACGAAGGGCACAAGCGGCGTAGAGGACACACGAGAAGTATTACTTGCGACATAGTTAAAAAAGACGCACGTGAGAAATCGTTCTATTTCGCCTCGTTCCTGGCGCGCTGACCAAAGTCTTAGGACCTTTGTCGCCCCGGCCACACCTGTTCGCCTAAGTTGCAAGATATAATGATTTATGCGTCACCGCTAATGCGGCGGAGCCTTCGGCCGAACGAGGCAGAATTATGAACGAATGGTTAAGATCGCTTGAAAAATGAAGCGAATCAAGCTCTTGTGAAAAATGAGAAGCCGTCGGATCGAGTATTGAAAGATTAACGGACTGTTAATCCGTTTGACTCGGCTTTTTTGCGGGACAAGGATTGAACGTGACGGGGGATGCTTGGGTATGGGGTTCATCCTTAGGCTCGTCTCGTCGGGTTCAAACCTCCAAAAGGGAGAAATTGGCATGAAGAAGCTCATGACGATGGCCCGGCAGTTCCGCGACGATGAAAACGGCGCTGCTATGGTCGAATACACGGTTCTTCTCGGCATTATCACCGTAGCCGTGATCGCGACCATTATCCTGGTCGGTGGCTGGGTGAGCGGCAAGTGGACCGCATTGTACTCGGCGATTTCGGGTACGTAATCGATAAGCAGTGGAATCATCGACGCCAGGAAAATGCCTGGCGTCGATGGTTGTAGTTCAGCGGGGGCTGGCGATGCGCGCGAATACTGTAATCATGATCATTCTCGCCGGAGTTTTCGGCGTGCTGGCAGTGGTGCTTGCTAATATGTGGTTAGCAAACCAACGCAGCGCCATGGCTAAGCCCGGTGCCTTGGCACGTGACACCATTGTAGTGGCTGCTACGCCGCTCAAATTCGGCGACTCGCTGAGCGCCGACAAACTGCGCGAGATTGCTTGGCCTGCAGGCGCGGTTCCAGCTGGCGCCTTCAAGACGACCAAGGAACTTTTGGCTGGCGAGGGCGCTAAGCAGGCGCTTCAAGCGATTGGTGTCAACGAGCCGGTTCTCGCCACCAAGATCACCGGCCCGGGCCAGCGTGCCACGCTCTCGGCGGTGCTGGCGCAAGGCATGAAGGCCGTCTCCATTCGTGTGAATGATGTCCTCGGTGTTGCGGGTTTCGTTTTCCCTGGCGACCGTGTCGATATACTTCTGACCCGCAACGTGCGCGGTGAAGGCGGTGCCGACAGAAGCTTCGTCGACGTGCTGCTGCAAAGTGTCAAGGTGCTGGCCGTCGACCAGGTTGCCGACGAAAGCAAAGAAAATCCTCAAGTGGTGAAGGCGGTAACCGTCGAGGTCAGCACCAAGGATGCGCAAAAGCTGACACTTGCCGCCGGCGCCGGCCAGCTGTCGCTGGCGCTCCGCCAGGCTGCGGCTGGGAACGGCGAGACGACGGAACGCGTCACCCTCGCCGACCTTACCGGCGATACGGCCGACGATGTTGCCAAGAGGCAGGCCGAGCTCGATCGGCAGAAGGCTGCAGACGCCGTGGCCGCAGAAGAGCGCAAGCGCGCCAGCGAGAAGATTGATGGCTTGGCCCAGGCCGTGGAACGGGTTGGAAGCCAGATAGATCAATTGAGCAAGGTGAAGCCAACTGTGGCGCCCGCACCACAACCCCAAGAAGTTGTAAAGGAAGTTGTAAAATATGTGCAGCCGGAACCGCCAGCGCGGGCTACAATCGGAGTATTTCGCGGCGTGAAGCTCGAAACATACGACGTGCCGCGACAGAGATAGCGAAAGGCGCATTCGGATAGGGGGATCCGGGTGGGTCCGCTGGAATGGATCCGCAAGGGGGACGATCTAGATGCGAATTTTTCGGGGATCATTGGCCGCTGCCGCTCTGGCCTGGTCCTTTACTGTGTTGCCGCTGAGTCCTGCGGTTCATGCCGCCGACCGCTTCATCGATGTGTCGAGCCCGTCGCTCCACCGAGTGTTCGTGCCCGTTTCCCAATCCGCCACGATCCAGGTCAATGCCACGCTTGGCGATATCGTCGTCGGTGACGAGAAGATCGCCGATGCCCAGCCGATGACCGACAAGACGCTCTACATTATTGGCAAGAGCGTCGGCACCACCACGGTTAACCTTTTTTCCGAGGACAAGCGCTCGCTGGGCGCCATCCAGATCGAAGTCGGCCAGGATGTCAGCGACATGGCAGCAGCCATTCGCCAGGTGGCGCCCAAGGCCCGCATTGAAATCGGTTCGATCAACGGCAAGGTTCGACTAAGCGGCCATGTTAAGGACGCCGCGACATTGGCATCTATTGTGGAGGTGACACAGCAGTACGGCCCCGACGCCATCATCAACGCAGTCACCATCGACGACAGCGAGCAGGTAAATCTGTCGGTGCGCATCCTCGAGGCCAAACGCAATGCCGGCCGCGATCTCGGGGTGTCGATCAGGAGCACAAACGGGAGCGGTACGACGCGAACCGGTACCGGTATAGCGGCTGTCGACGAAGACAATGTAGTGCTCGGACCTGGGAATTTGGTCACTGGGCTTTTGTCGAACTCGAATCCCTTCGCCGCACTGATTACCCGCGTCATCGACAGCAACATCAAGGTGGACCTGATCATCGAGGCGCTGGAGTCGAAAGGCGTGGTGCGCACGCTGGCCGAACCCAATCTCACCACGGTTTCCGGCGAGACGGCCAGCTTCAACGCCGGCGGCGAAGTGCCGGTCCGAAGCGTCAATAGCCAGGGCGAAGTCGAGATCGTGTTCAAGCAGTTCGGCGTCAATCTGAACTTCACGCCGGTGGTGCTGGATGACGGCAAGATCCATATCAAGCTTGCGCCCGAAGTGAGCGACCTGACCGGCTTCACCTCTGCCGGCGACCCGATCTTCACCAATCGCAAGCTGTCGACCACAGTCAACCTACGCGACGGCCAAAGCTTCGCCGTGGGCGGTCTGCTCTCCAGCAAGAACACCAGGCTGCAGGACCAGGTGCCGTGGCTCGGCCAGGTGCCAATCATCGGGGCGCTGTTCAAGAATTCGAGCACGCAGAAGGAAGAGACGGAGTTGGTCGTCATCGTGACGCCGCATCTTGTGCGGCCGGTGAAGCCCGGCGAGCAGTTGGCGACGCCTTTCGACAAGACGAAGCCCTCCAACGATCCGGAGCTTTTCCTGCTCGGCCAGCTCGAGGTCAGCAAGGATATGATCAGGAAGTATGAGCACGGCGATGGTGTCACCGGCCCCTATGGCCACATGCTGGATGTGAAATCGAAGGACAAGCTGGTCTATGTCAAGAAGTAAGCTTCTGCTCGTCCTGCTCGGTTCCAGCCTGCTTGGAGGCTGCGCGGCGGACTATCTGAACAACTACGACACGATGACGCTAGCGTCGGGCGACTCGCAGAAAGCCAACCAGCTGCTGCAGACGGTCGATCCGTACAATCCGGCTTCGAACAACACGAAGATCGAAGGCGACGGCGCACGGTCCGTCGGCGTCGTGCAGAAATACAAGCTTCCGCCAGCGCCGGCGCCGACGACGAACATGACGGTCAATGTCGGCCCGACGGGTACGCAGTGAAATGAACGAAAGGAAGCGGTTGTATCAGGCATGCGAGGAGCCTGACACCAAGGGGTAAAGGGTAGGGTCATGTTGGGGACCATACGCAGATTTTGGCGAGATCAGCGTGGCATAGCGCTGCTGCTCGTTACCATCATGTTGCCGGCGATCATCGGCTTCTCGCTCCTGGCGATCGACATGAGCCGGGTCAACAACATGCACAACGACCTGCAGAAGGCAGGAGACGCAATGGCCCTCGCCGCGGCTGCGGAACTGGATGGCCGCACCGACTCTATCGTACGCGCCGATCGGGCCCTAGCGACCCTGGTGAGCAACCAATATACCTTCTCGACAGCCAACGTTCCGCAAACATTGCTCGCTGCCGGAGTGACGAGGACCTACCTGCGGTCCCTGCCGGCATCTGACAGTACCGCTATCGCAGCAGCCAATATCATCGCCGACGAAGTCACGGATGCGCCGAACGCGAGGTTCGTCCGCGTGACCGTAACGCCCGTTGGCTTCGCAGCCATATTCCCAGCATCATTCTTGACCGGAAACGCCGCGAACAACAGCTTCAATGTCGGAGCGGTCTCTGTCGCAGGGTTTACCTCCGGTGTCTGCAACTACACGCCCGTCTTTATCTGCAATCCCTATGAAATGGTCAACGGCACCAATTCCGCCGGCGGCGTTACGCTTGAGCAGGCCGTAGCCGATCCGTCCATCCGCCGGCGCCTGATCGAACTTCGTACAGTCGGAAACAATGCCGCATACGGCCCGGGCAATTTCGGGTTCCTGGCGCCGCCGGACGGTGTCGGCAATGGAGCGCAGGCGCTTGCGCAGACGATCGCAACGTCGAGGCCGATCGGCTGTTATTCGTCCCAGGGCGTGAGCACCAAAACCGGCCAGAACACCGGCCCAATTCAGGATGCGTTCAATGTACGATTCGGCATCAATCCCAGCGGCAATGCCTTCAACAGTTCGGAGTACGGCCCCGCCTCGAATGTGCGGAAGGGAGCGTCGACCGGCGGGAATGGTAATGGAAACGGGAACGGGAACGGGGGCGGAAATCAGTGTCCGTCGTACAATCAGCTGACATTTAACGCTACCGGCAACATGGGACTGCCGCGCGATGCCACCACTCCATACATGGGCGGCCGCATGGGCGACGGGAACTGGAACCTGTCCAGCTATTGGAGCACCAATTTCGGTGGGACCAGCTATCCTTCTTCTTGGGATACGACGAAGCCGACCCGGTATCAGGTCTACAAGTACGAGACAGCGAATGGTCTGGTAGGTCATGCCTCTACGGGCGGCGAAGTGGGAACACCGCCGAGTTCCTGCCAGCCGCCGGTGACATCCGTCGATCGTCGTCTCCTTTACGGCGCGCTTCTCAACTGCAACGCGCTGGAAGCGGCCGGGAACGATCTGAACGGCAACAGCACCAATCTTCCCGTCGAAGCGTTCGCAAGCTTTTTCCTGACTGAGCCCGTTCCGGGTGCCAGTGCGGGGGGCTCCGTTTTCGTCGAGCTCGTCGACATAACGGGTCGCGGCGGTGCAGGGACGCTCGACAGTTTCCTCCGCGACGAAGCCCAGCTTTATCGGTGACGAAATGCTTGGCCTCATCCTTCGTCATCTTGCAAGATTTCGGCGCGACCAACGCGGCGCAGTGTTGATCGAGATGACCCTTGTCGCACCGTTGATGCTTATGCTGTCAGCTGGCGTGTTCGAGTTCGGCAATCTCATCCACGACAAGCTTCTGATGGAGGCCGGACTTTCCGACGGAGCCCGTTTCGCTGCGCGCTGCAACAGCCAGATTTACACGGATGCTGGGCTGGCGGCGATAGACTGCGCCGACATAGCCACCAACATCGCTGTCTACGGCAAGCCGGCCATAACTCAGACGGACGTTGCGCGAATCTCAGGCTGGGACAAAGCCAACGTCACCGTAACGATCGGGACCGGCTGCCACGATGCGGTAGTTGCCGGTGTCACGCAGTATAGATCCACGACGGCGCAAGTCTGCATCGTCCAGGCGGACGGCACCTACGCTTATAGCGGCGTGGGGCTTCTGTCGCTCGTCGGTATTGGTTCGATCACGCTGAGCGGCTCACACCAAGAACGGTTGATGCGGTTCTGACCATGATCGGGCGTTTCGCAAAATCCGAGGAGGGCGCGGCCATGGTCGAGATGACCATCGTCGTCACCTTGCTCTTTGCGTTGACGCTCGGCTTCGTTGATTTCGGCTACGCCTTCTATCAGTGGAACGCCGCCACCAAGGCGGTCCAAGTCGGGGCGCGGCTGGCCTCAATATCGGATGCCGTCGCGACCAATCTTGCTACCGC